>CAMDPQ010000028.1 GCA_945905275.1 Chlamydia trachomatis | reverse complement strand
GCTGAATATCCAGTAACACTTCTTCTCGAAATTTAGGATCTCCACTCTCTGCTTCTACAAATTTCCGCCTAATATGGCTCCAGCATGACCGCCATGTCTTATCTTTGTCTTTGGCTTCTTTTTCATACGCTCCCTATTTATCTGAATGGAATACACCTTTGTAACCTTCCAGGAAATCTGTAAAGGTTTGGTGCTTTCTATTAGTAAAAAATCGGTAGATTCTAAGCGGAGGATCTTGTGAAGCGCCTCCTGCCATTACCGTCATATAGCCTTGCTTAGTTTTACCGGTGCCCGGGGCTAATATGTCAACTGGAGTCTCATCGACAAAGATATTTTCCAGATTTTTTTATTCCTTCTTCCAGAAGATCATAGATAGGAGTTAGAGCTTCTCCTATCTTTAGGACGTAGCTAGATAGAGTTTGTTTCGAGATATATACCAGGCTCCTAGTCATCATTTCTGATTGTCGATAGAGGGGCAGATGATCGCAGAACTTCTTTGTGATAATATCTGCATTGTACTCTTCTATTCTTTTTTGCCATTCTGATTTGTTCGCCATGCACTGCCTCCTTTTTTTTATGTAAGAAGGCATCATTGTATCTAGGGAGAGAGATTGCTTAAAGATAGGCTCGCTTACCGCTTACGAAACAGACGTAAAAGATTTTCTCGACGCTTTAACTTAATCGCTGGAATCCACAATTTGGAGTTGGCGAAATGAATTTCGAAAGAAGTCTATTATGAATGGGTATGGTGAATCAGGCTTTTTAATAGAAGAACAACAATCTGATGGTATTTTAATGGTTAGAATTGACGGTACGATTGAGTCTTACAAGGAGTTTTATTTTAAGCTGCTCAACGGCAGTCAGGAATTGTTAAGATAAACTTACCCACTTACCTCCACTTTTTGAAACTTCTTCTAAGCAATGTAAGTTCGTGTTAGAAATTCTGCACTGCAAGGTTCAATTACGCATTTTTTACGCAACTGACCAGAAAGCAATCGAATATTTTAGAACCGCCTCGAATAAAATCTTAAATGATTGGAGAGGAAAATCGAGTTCTGGTTTTAATCTCTGTTGTTCAGAGTTTTACGCCGAATGGGTCTGATAGAAACTATTTCCCCTTCAGGTCGGGGTTTTCTCTCTTTTTATTTTGCCTGTTAAAGAGGATCGGGGGTATAATCCCCTTTACAAACTCTTGATTTTTTAAAGAAAAAAATATGTCACCTACAGAAGCTATTTTCGTCCAAGATGAAGAACAAGGAATGCGCCTAGACACCCTTCTTGCTTTGCGCTTTCCCCAGTTTTCGCGCACCTATTTTCAAACCCTTATTCAGCAAGGCAGCGTTCTTGTCAGTGGAACCCCTGTAAAAAAACGGGAAAAACCAGACGCTGGCGATGAAATAGAAATTTGTTTCACACTCCCTCCAGAGATCCATCTAGAAGCCCAAGATATCCCCCTGACTATTTTATACGAAGATGCCCATATCATCGCAGTGAACAAACCTGCAGGAATGGTCGTTCACCCAGCTCCAGGCCATCCTCACTCTACATTTGTCAATGCTTTACTTTTTCACTGCAAACACTTAGAGCAGACAGACAAAGATCCTTTGCGACCTGGTATTGTGCATCGGCTCGATAAAGACACCTCTGGCGTGCTAGTGGCTGCAAAAACAACAGAGGCCCATCGAGCGCTGGTCGATTTATTTAGTCACAGAAAAATACAAAAAACCTATCTCGCTGTAGCTGTAGGAACCCCGCCGGAAGGGAGGCTATCTGCACCTATGAAAAGACACCAGATCCGCCGACAAGAAATGACGGTAGACCCCACAGGTAAAGAAGCCATTAGTGATATCCGGGTGCTTAAAAAAACACAGATTCTATCTTGCGTAGAAATTGGACTCATCACAGGCCGAACGCATCAAATACGGGTACATCTTAAACACCTCAACACACCAGTACTTGGCGATACAGTCTATGGCAGTGATAGTGCGAATAAAAAGCATAACACCCCTAGACAATTGCTGCATGCGGCTAAGATGGAATTCACCCATCCCTTTACCGGAAAAGAAATAACCTTTGAAGCCCCCCTGCCCGCAGAAATGATCCCATTTTGGACCTAGACAATCTAAATCAATGATCCTTTTTTTAAAAAAAATTCTGATTTGTCCCTAGATATATTTTCTTCCATCGGCTATTCTGGATTTTGGAATGTTTCTCCAACCTGTTCCGAATGAAGCTACGTATCTGAATTCAAATAAGGACCGAAAAATGAAAGAATTTGTTGAATACATCGTCAAAAATCTTGTAGATTACCCTGATAAAGTACGCATTAATGAGGTCGGCGGAACTCATACCCTAATCATAGAACTTGCCGTGGAAAAATCTGATATCGGCAAAATCATTGGAAAAAAAGGGAAAACCATCAATGCGATCCGTACACTGCTTATGTCAGTTGCAAGTCGCAATGGTCTCAGAGTGAATCTTGAAATTATTGAAGATGAGCAAAAAGTAGAGACCCCTGCAGACGAAGAGTAAAATAGCGTTAGCTAACGATCTTAGGCAAGTAAGGCGATATCATCGCCTTACGAGAATTTAATGTCCCTGCATTATATCTCAGAACCGCTACAGGAATTGCTATCTTCCTATCGGCAAGAAAAGTGCTTCTGGGTATAGGAAGGAAGCTTTCATTAAAAATCTGATCAAGAACCTGACTATTATCCCCTAAAAATTCTACTTCTAGATCGTTATTGACAAATGCAGGCACTTGCTTAAATGCATTCAGAAATATTTTTAAATGTTCAACAGCCTGCTCGGTAGAGGGAATCCAAAGCCATAGCTCATCTTTATGCGTATAACTACCCTCTAAACCTACAAAGACTTCTTCTGCCCCAGGAACCGTGCTCATCATATGCATATGCAAATCACAATCAGCTCGCTCGCTATAAAACTTCTTAGCATCTGCATACCAGAGAGCTCTAATTTCTGCAGAGTATTTAAGATAAGTGGGGTAGTTTTTTACAAACATCTTCGTCTGCCCAACTCTATTGCACCCATTCTGTTCTTTTGTATCTGCAAAAATACTCGAGACCTCTCCTTTTACAGAAAGACGCAGATTATGCTCTAAGCTCTCTTCCTTTAGATGATAAATTTTACTGTACAAAGAGTACATGTCACGATTTTGTAAAATACGCTGCGCAGCATGAGGCACAAATAACGGCCCTTGCGGAATACCATCGAAAGCAATAATTTCCATCTCTTTTCCTGTCGCAATCGATTTCATTCGATTTAAAAGAGAAGCGATACAATCGAGGTCACGATAAGACACTTTGGATAAAAGATCTGTATCATCAAGAATCGCATATAGACAATGCAGGTACTCTAGATACTCTCTGCGAGGGTCGATAAAGCATTCAGGATAGCTAGCGCTGACAATTTGCTTCTGCAAAAGACGCTTAAGCAATCGTTTGCTTGGCAGAGAATTTTCATCCTGCTGAAGAGCTTGCACTTGCTGTAAAAGCTCGCTTACGGTCCTGCCACCTACACCAAAGGCATCATTAATTTCGAAGGCTTTTTCAGCAACTAGAGCATTCGATGATTGCTGATCCGAAATTAATGCATTAGGAGTGGAGAGCGTAGATAACGATGTTTTATGATGATCAATTACGGAAATCACTTCAAAATAACTCGGAATCTTAGTCTCATCGCGATTGCAAAAATCTCGTAGCGATACAGTGCCAAGAACAGCTTTCTGCACATCAATGGCATGAATTACTCCAAGAGGGACTTCACTACCTGTCTGATTGGATGCAGTTACAGTAAGATAGGGATAGATCCCCATTTTACTACGAATCTCCTCGACCTCTGCTCGATAACTAATGACCTGAGGAGCATGCCCAAGTACATGCCGTTTAATATGGAGAGCTACCGATAAGGTAGAGACATAGCCCTTAACAGCACGAAGCGCTTTTTCCAGACTACGCATCACCTGCTCAAGATGGATAAAGATTGGTGAACGCTCTTCTCGGATTTTTCCGTGGTCATCAAAAAGAGAAGAGGTAGACAGAGAGCGAAAAAAGAGAATAAACTCTTGTAAATCTGGAACAGAAAGCGCATGCAGAGCCTGAGCTAGCTCCTCGTAAGTAGATGCCACACCTTGATCAACGCCGATGACTTTGATTAGATACTGCCCTAGATGCTTCTGCTGTTTTTCAGAAAGATCTTTTACAACATCACAATCAGCAAGCGACATCCCAAAGATCTCTTGCGCAAACACCTGAAGATCGATAGAGCACAAATCATGGCGGGCAAAAAGCGCTGTAGTTTGAATATGCAAATAACTTTCCAGCCACCGTAAACAGCCATTCAAATGCATGACCACTTGCTGCACACCTTCGACATCCATAGTACGCCAGTCGCCGATATAGGTTCCTTCCTGATCGACAACGACAATCGCATTTTGATTTCTTTCGTGCTCAAGAGAAATCGTAGATTCTTGAGCGAGCTTCTTTAACAACCCTTTCTGCGTCATTAGATCAATACCCGACAAGGTAAGGGCCGTACGACTTTTACTTAGATGGTCAAAAACAGAGGACCCAAGAAACTGATGAAAAAGAAACGGGATCTCTACTTGCGCTCCAGGAGGGCCGCCAGGAACATTCCATACATGCAGACCGTGACTAACACGGGCCCCAAAAGCATCTACCCATCCCCAAAAAGAAGCAACGGTAGTATCTAGATCGGGAGAGTTATGAGCTGTTACATAGTGAGAGCCTGGATACATCTTACCCATGCCAATAGGAAATAACGTTTGATAAGCATCTCTAGGAACTCTCTTTCCTACAATCTTAGATCGAACCAGGTAATTTTCTTCAGCCGAAATCTTAGCAAACTGATTAAGCCAAAGCTCAAAGTGGGAAAAAGAGTAATGATCTACAAGAGATCGTGTTTTAACCTGGTCAATAAAATCAATGACTGCCGGGAGCAAAAAACAAGGCTCAGAGGCTTGTTTAATCAACTCATAAAGAGTTTCATGCACACGCTCAGTCTTGATATGAGCACCAGCCATCCCAGATCCTTCAGCCTGCAGCGCAGTGAGGATCTGATCGAGGTTAGAAAATAGATGTCGCTGGAAAGTGTAATCACCGAGAAGGTGAGTCGAGCTAGGGTCTTGATGGGATCCAGTTGTCATCTTCGTCATAATACCCCGCCAAACATAAAGAAATTTGGACTGAGCAGGACTCGAACCTGCGACCACCCGCTTAGAAGGCGGGTGCTCTATCCAGCTGAGCTATCAATCCAAAGGGATGAATCTTAAAGATCCTCCACTTATTTGGAAAGGGATTTCGCTATCTACCCAGAAAAAAATAGATTAATGAGAAAAACATCCACTGCTGCTGTTGATGCAAAAAGAAAATAAATCTCGTTGCATTAAAATAATTAATTGTCGATTTGTTAATAAAAACCCAAAAGAGATAACTATATGTCTTCTCCCACAGACCCACGCCCCCTTATACAACAGATTGAGGAAATAACCTCCTATCTACAACAAGAGGGAACCTGTGACGCAAAAAATCTAGCTATTACAGAGCTTGCAACAAAGATCTTAAGCTACCTACAGACCCAGCCTACTACACTGGCAGAAGTCCAGTCCCTCCGACGGCTAGATCGAATCTTTCTCCAAGCAGACAGGCTAGGGAGTCGAAAGCCAGAAGAGCTGGCAGAGGAGGGTACATCTGTGCTACAAAACCGCCCGCTTACCCTACTCCATAAAATGATCGAACAAGCCGAACTCTCCACATTCCCTGCAGTAAAACAGATGGATCTCCAAAAAGAGATCTTCCGAAAAATCCACCCTACTCCCCAGATGACACCCGAGCTTTTAGCCAATCTATGCGGAGATGAATTTATTCAGGGATCAAGCTATGAAGGGATCTCTTCAGATAAGGTCTTGTTGCATCTTAGCTCATTTCTTAAAGGGTATCAATCTACGACCACAGACCCGGCTCAAATAGAGGCACTAACAGATCTTCTAGAAAGAGCTTTACTCGTCGATACCACACACATCAGAGAAAACTTGCAATATGCCATCGACATGCAATGTTCCTGCTTAATTCCTGGTGGATGGATCGCAGCTAAAACGGAGGGGCATGCCGTATACTACCTTATTACTCCGATGAAAGAATTTGCCATCATGACCCTTTGCAACACCGGAGCTGGAATAGCCTATCACCCTCATGCACAAGTCGGAGTCTCATGGAAAATTGCACCGCTACAATGGAGATTTCCTATAGCAAGATTGCTGGATCCCACTTTTGCACAGATTATAGCAGAGATGAATACTTACACAACCCTACCGAATAAAGAATCCGTACCCACTCAATACGGTCCAAAGGATATTTATGTAGCAATCAAGACCTACTTATCCGCGACAGATATGCCAGTCACTGGACAAGTCCTAACAACCCCTCAATATTCTGGCACCTGCGCCAGCTCTAGCCTAACCCCTCTGCTCCAGGAGTATATGCAACAGGAGTATGAAGTATTCCAATTAGCGCTTACCACATCGTCGCTTAGCTCTTATCTATCAAGCTCTGGCAATACCCGCGTAGAGCAGGCGGCCTGGACCTTGGTGGAAAAGACCTCGTCAGCACTAGATCGTAAAGTCCAAGCTCTCTACCACAGACTCGACAAACAGCAAGCAGTTGACCTTGAAACCTCCAAAGCAAGAGTGCAACAGTGGATAGAACAACATAAAAGCAGGCAGCCTATACCCTCTTATGATTTACTATTATCTTTACCACGGCTTCAACTGCCTACAGCCCTTTCACCAGAATTGCTAGACTCACCCTTTAGCCCTCCAGAAGCCACCCCTCTTCCGCAGGCCATCCTGGAAGACCCGAATATCCAAGAATTATTTACATCTGAGCCTATAACCGCCTATACCAGCATGGAAGGGGTCTATCAATTCACCAGCGCAGAAGGATACAACACACGAGTGTACAGCAGTGGGCAGAGGTTCATTATTGAACAGCAGGGAAAAGACTTAGTATGGCGCCGCTTTATACCAACAGCTGCATTAATAAAACCAAGTCAACCTTGCCTACTACCCAGCAGAATCCTTGCTGAACGATACCATTTCTGGAATACGTTAGAAGCAAATCACCCATCCTTGTTATGTGATAAGCAGTCCAAGCAAATCCAATACCGCATATATCACAAAAACCACACAATCACCAATATTGAAAGAGCATCAGATGGAGCGCGACTTGGCGATCCACCCCCTTTTTTAACCTATTTTGAAAGGCCTGACTATATTCATCAGTGGTTAGATATCCCCGCTGATCCCTCCCCTCTCGAAAGCTGGCCCCCTGACTTCACCTGCAGAGAGATAGAGCTCCCCCGATTTCGCCTATCTTTTCTAGCCAATGAGACTCAACAGCTTGTCTGTAAAGAGCACCCAGGATGGTGGATCGATCCCAACCAAAATCTTGAGGCCATTGGCAGGTGTAATTACGCACTGATCCTATCTAATGAGCAAGGTCGAAAAACAGTGATCCTTCCTCATCAGACACTGCAAGCAAGACCGGGTGAGACAGAATCCTTAGCGCCGATTTTTGATAGAGCGCAATATCTCGATACACCAGAAATAATCTTTGGGCATTTCCTCTATATGTTAGAAGACGGCGATGTTCCCAAGTTACTATGCCCTTCTACAGAGGCTGCTTTTTATTTAGTCCAAACCCTTGCTGTTTTTCACGAATACAGCAAGGCGGGCGATTACTTAAGAAGATACGGTAAGCAAGAAGCTCCCTACTCAGAAAAGGAATGCCAAGCGCTCACAGAGATTACACAGATTCAAAAAGTTACAGGAGATCGCTCGGGAGAACAACAAGCGATAAGTCTCTATGCATACTACCTGCTCATAACACATAACAGAGAGCATTGCTTTCAAGCCACCTACAAGGTCGTAGAATGCTACTATGAATACTTAATTCGTTTACCCCATATCTCAGGATTACAACTGACTCAAGAAGAAGAAAAAATTCTTATAAGCTGGCTCCCTACATCACAACTAACATCGAAAGAATCCGCGGCATTCACGTATAGAGCAAAGCAGTTGGAAAATCCCTCTTGGAAAGAAGTAACTGAGTTAGCAAGAGATCAGACTCCAGAGGCTGGGGTGCCTATCGACTTTGCAGGGATCATCCCTACTGAATCCCTACATATACTAGATCTACCTAAACCATCAAGAACATACCCATCCTGGATCATGCACATTCCGATTACAAGGAGTGCTCTATTTATTACACAGCATCTTCTTTCTTTTATTAGGGTGGCTCAACAAGAGGATAAAGTGCCAAGCATGGAAAAAAAATGGCTAGAAACAGCCTGTATTTTCTTACTACATGGCAATTCCACAGAGCATGATGAACGAAGGCTCGGCCATTTTCTCTCCCTGATCTCACAACACCCTTCTTCTTTTCCCAACGAAACAATAAGAAGAAGAAATTTCTTAGAATGGCGCCAGCAAATGGAGGCAAAAGCCCAGGAATTACATGGCCCGTAGTAAACCATGCACTCTAGAAAGAGCTTCAACCGATAAGTAGCGCTGAGCGCATCAGGGGCATTAACCTCTTAAAAAAAGAATAGTCTGTTGCATGCCAGCTACCCTATAGCCGACCAGACTCTTCCTGCCCAAGGAATCAATCTATTTAAATTATTAATTTTAAATTACAGAGTTAATTGCAAAATTAACTCTGTAATTTAATTAATTACGCTAATTATGTTATAATTATAATTAAATACTAATTATAACATATTCGGAGTTCAAAATGAACAGTCTAGGCAATCTATCCAAAGCTCAACCATCGAGCTCCCCTGTAAGTGCTACACCAACAGAGATCCCAGAACCCTCTTCGGCCCAGAAGCTCCAAGAAGTAATGAACCGGATAAAGGAAGAGCTCGAGTGGAATGCAAGCGAGTCCTGGGTGCATGTAGAGAAAGAAACTTCTCGCCCCGCCCTAAGCGCCGCGCATGCAGAGCAGAAAATCACTGTGTTACCTAAAGGAGGGGTCGTCGTGGAATGGACAGACGGCACAAGAGTGACTGTAGATGCTCAAGAAAACGTAAAGATTTCCGCACCCGAACCCAAAAAATCCCCTTGCACCGTATCGTAATTCTAGGGAGGAAAATCCCTGTAGAGATGAACATGCCCATACACCTAACTAAGGCATACTAGGCAATATATTCACTCCATCGGAAAAATCTTGTGGATTAGACATTTTCTGTACAGCGTCTTCTTGTAATGAGGTAATTTTCTCGAAATCCTGAAAGGAGTGGATAATCTGGGGCCTAACAAAAATAATAATATTTCTTTTGGCATCCATTTTTTTCGTTTTACTAAATAAAGATCCGATAATAGGGATGGAGCTTAAAAAAGGGATCCCTGCCTTGTATGTAGATTTGGCATTACGGATCATTCCACTAAGAACAAGAAAATGTTTATCGGGCACATGGACGTGGGTTAACATATTGGTTTTGGTCGTTCTAATACCCCCAACGGAGGAATTAGTCGAACCAAAATGATTATCCTCGACAGCTTCTGTGATCTCTTCATCCAGATCAAGCGTAATAACATCCCCTTCACCAAGCATCGGAGTAATATTTAAGCTGACCCCTACATCCCTGTATTCAATATTAGCAGTAGTTTGCTGCCCTTGGCCCATAGTCTGCACAACAGATCCGGTAAAGGGGATGTTATCGCCTACAAAAATTTTCGAATGCTTATTATCCTGGGTGATAATCTTTTGATTTAACACGATCGTACTATCTCCATCTGCTTGCAGGGCAGATACAAGGGATCCAAGAGTCAAGTAAGAGCGACCCTTATGCAAGATAATATCACCAATTACGCCGAGATCAAAACCGGGCACTACAGGGATCTGTCCGAGTCCTTTAGAAGCACTTCCTGCTCCTTGCATCATCGAGGTGAAGCTTGGGGAATTCCCTCCAGGAGGGGCAAAGCTGCCTGTCCCAAAACCCACTTTATCAGTTAACTGGCCACCAGCTGCCCACTGCAGACCATAATCTAAGCTTTTTTTCACATCGGTTTCAATAACCAAGACCTCGATAAATACCTGCCTGAGAGGCACATCAATCCTGGAAATGATCTTTTTCATTTCCGTAATGGTTTCAGGAAGGCCTGAAAAAAGAAAGGAGTTGGTCGCCTTAACCCACTGCAACCCTTGGACCGCTTGCAAAAGATCATCCGGATGTGCCGAAGTGGAGCTTAAATCCTCCGCACTTTTCTTTAAGGAGTCGACAATTTCAGCACCCTCATGATACTGGAGCTTGTAGACATGAAAATTCTTTTTTACCTTAATCGGTAATAGGAAAGAATCTTCATAACCCACCGAATCCTGACTATACTCTGCAGACTGCGTTATATCGAGATCCTGTCTTTTTCTCGGCTTATAGATCACATAGGAGTGTTCTTCTTTGACGACGTGAAAATGATGTGTACGCAAGAGTTTTACAAGAGATGAGACAATCTGCTGGACGGGAATCGGCTTACCTGAAGAAAATGTGACATGGAAATCCAGTTCTTTATTATTAAAGATAAAGTTCTCTTGAGAAATCTTACTTACATAACGAATAAACTCTATAACTGGAATATCATTAAAGTTGACATTATGATAGGTTTGCTGTGCATTTGACTCTAAAGATAGTGAATCCACTTCACGTGCATCGATTGTAAGATATGCAAGAGAAATAACCGTTGCATAAAGAAATAACGAGAGAGATGTATAAGGGATGTTCACTATTACCATTCACTATTCTAAGGGTCCTCGCCTATTATAAAGACGATCTTCTTTTTGTGAACATAAATTTAGCTTGAGAATATGCTGACAAGCTATATTTTCAATATTATACGCTTCACAGATACTTCTGAAGGTCTTTTTCAAACAAACTAAAATAACATTTACATATAAAGCATTTGCGATAAAGAGGATGAGTTTTTTATTCTTTTCCGAAAAAAGACAGAGACTACTATCCTTCTAGACATCATCTTTATTTTTACCTTATAGATCATAAGCTATGCGACCCAAACCTGTGACGATTGACTCAATGGATCTAAAAGTGCATCAGCAATATGCACAAGCACAATCAGAGATGGACCAGATCTTTCTGAGAGAGTCTCAACTGACTGCACCCCATTCAGAAATTGCTGGTACATCTCCGATCTTTTCCTCGAAATGGGAAGAACTATTCGATCTCGATAAAAGAGGTACTACATGGGCCTTTTTTGCACCACCTCCCTCTTATTTTTCACAGAGCAACCGCTTTTTCTCTCACTGCCTACTACCCGATCTATACTGGGTAGATGAAGGGGAGCAAGAAAAGAAAAAAAACCAAGAACCCTCTCTTGCCGCACTGCTCAAACAAAAACAGAAGAACAGACCTTCAAAAAAAGAACTTACCCATTTAACGGCCTTGCTAAACAAAGAAACTGACACAACCATGGTAGAGTTTCAACAAGAACTCAAAATCGTTTTCGCACTTATTGATTCGATAGAATGCATTAATCAGATGCTATTACATGTGCAAGGGCGTAAACTACAGTATCAAAAAAGTTAGAACAACTGCTATTGTCGACACATAACAAAAGAAGACTATATGGGATATACGCTAGGGGTTTATGGGATATCGGGTAAAATGGGAAAGAAGGTCCAAGAAGGGGCTGAAAAAGATCCCTTTTTCACAGCCGTCATCGGATATAATCGCTCATCGACAGTCGAGCTACACACCTTTGTAGCAAGCTGCGATGTCATTATCGACTTTTCTACACCGGAAGCACTCAGCCCTCTGCTAACTGCTATAATCGAAAGCAAAAAACCGCTGGTCACAGGAACCACAGGACTGAGCTCCCAAACAAGGGCTCAACTCGAGCATACCTCTTCGCAGATCCCTATACTGTATGCAGCTAATTTTAGTCTCGGTATTGCCGCTTGCCTCCAGGCAGTAACCCTTCTATCTAAAATGCTGCCCCCTAACTTTCACATTGCGATCACAGAAACTCACCATATTCATAAAAAAGATTCTCCTAGTGGAACCGCTCTGGCATTTGCCCAAGCAACTACTATCCACCCTCCTATCACTAGCATCCGACAGGACGAAGTGGTAGGCAAGCACCAAATTTTTTTTTCAAGCCCCGATGAAACAATTGAACTCTCTCACCAGGCTTTTTCCCGAGAAACCTTCGCTCAAGGGGCTTTATTTGCTGCTAAAGCCTTGGTACTTAAACCCCCTGGACTCTACTGCCTAAAAGATGTACTAAGCAACCCCTGACACCTGTTTTCTAAAATTTTTACCCGTATTTAGAAGGTTTGTTTTATCGATCTTGACCCCATCTAGACAATCACTTATTCTATAGAGAAATTAGGTATCGATCCTGCATTTTCCCCGACGCACTACACCGATTCTAGCGCGATACAAAACCTCAACGTAAAAGTGATGTAAATACTATGAAAGACGTTCCTGTCCATACATTCAAAATAGGAAAAGGTCAGCCACTAGCTGTCATGTCCGGACCCTGTGTAATAGAAAGTGAATCCATGGCCCTTGAAACCTGCAAATACCTAAAAGAACTCTTTGAGAGTCTCAACATCCATTTTATTTATAAGTCGAGCTATGACAAAGCCAACCGCTCTTCTTATGATTCCTTTCGCGGCCCCGGCCTGAAAGAGGGGTTACGGATCCTTGCTAAAGTCAAGTCTACATTTGATGTACCAGTGATTACTGATGTGCATTCGCCTGAAGAGGCTATCGAAGCGGGAAAAATATGCGATATCTTACAGATTCCTGCGTTCCTTTGTAGACAAACTGACCTCATTGTTGCCGCTGCCCAAACCGGCGCAGTGATAGCTGTAAAAAAAGGGCAATTTATGGCTCCGTGGGACATGGATAATGTTGTTAAAAAAATCCAATCTGCCGGTAATGATAAAATCATTCTGACAGATCGGGGGACAAGCTTCGGTTATAACAACCTCGTCAGCGACATGCGAGCCATTCCTATTATGCAGAAAATGGGTGTCCCCGTGTGTTTTGATGCCTCTCACTCAGTACAATTGCCGGGGGGGCATGGGACCTCATCGGGAGGGCAAAGGGAGTTTATTCCCACACTTGCGAAATCAGCCATCGCAGCAGGATGCAACTGTATCTTCATGGAATCGCATCCGAACCCGAAAGAAGCCAAGAGTGATAAAGATTCGGTGATGCCTTTTGAAGAGATGAAACCTCTTTTTACGATACTAAAACAACTCTATGACATCGTACAAGGAACAAGTTAACCTATGTTAGGTAAAGCAGTATGGATCTCTACAGTCGTAATGGGTCTTTTCCTTACTCTGGGAATTATCAAACTGTGCGTGATCACAGAGAGCGATATTGCCCTGTATAAAGCCAAACTCGCGCAGTATCAGCAAATGATTGCACAGTCCTCATCAGACTCTGCAAGCCAAACGCGGGAAGGGGTACGAAAAGACATCTGGTTTTCTCAAGATAATGACCTGCGCTTGCAATATAGGATAGAGAGCGACTCTTCTATCCTAACTCTTGTACCGGAAAAAGGAAAACTCGACATCGTAGAAAACCTCTCGAATATACGGTGCTGGATGCAAGAGAAACTAACCCAAACCCCTGCCGGTGCTACACAGCAACTGCGCTATCTGCAGGCGGCAGAAGGGATCTACCGGTTAAGCAAACAGAATTTCTTTGCAAGCTCCGTTACACTATCTCTCTTTCGACTCCCTGGCCATGAGCTAACTACACCGACAAACACGAGCCAAGCTTTTTTAAAAGGGCAGGCCGAAGATATCTCTTTTTCTGTATCGGGAAAGACGCCTCACTTTGAAGCCCGTCATTTTAATGCATCCTTAAAAACGGAGAACCCCTCTCAATGAATAGATCTCTACTCATTTGGCTTACTCTCTTTAGCCCTTTAGCTCTACGGTGTGCCGAGACTACCAATGAAGGACACGTCTCCTCGACAAACGCCTCTTATGATGGAAGCGCTTTAAAACTGACTGGCCATGTGATATTAGACCACGGGCTTGGCCGGATGAATGCGGAGGAAGCCTCCTTAGAAAAACAAGATGCAGGCAGCGACTTCCCCTTTTCTTTAATCCACTTACATAAACAAGTCCAGCTAACTCTACAAAACAATGCCCGCCTTAGCTGTGATCACGCAGATTTAGACTTCCTTGAGCTTAAAGGAGCCCTAAGTGCGCCTATATCGGGTCTCGTGGTTTTCGAGCAGCAGCTGACCAAAAAAGAACATCATGGCGCCTCCCTATCGTTACAAAGCCCAAAGATAGACCTAGCGCTTATGAAAGCAGAAGTAAAAGAACATAAACTCAGCTATGATGTCGACACAATTATTGCAACAGATGGCGTGGTAATCGATTATAACAAAGCCTTTCTGTTAGAGGCCGGCCGCGCGGTGTATAGCAACATAGCCTCTGCCAACAAAGATCTGCAAGGAACACTAAAAGCTTATGCTAAAGACGATGCATCTGTCTGCACTCTATTGCATGATAACGATAAAGTACAGGCGCGCTCGATTGAGCTAGATTTAATCCATTCCACCCTTACTATGGATAAACCGGAGGGAACCATCCAATCTTCACTCCTCCCTCAACATCTACAAGGAAGTATTGCATTTATCACCGACCATATGACCTGGGACCACCTGCAGAACCGACTTACACTCAAAGGAAAGAGCTTCATCACAGAATCCTCCCTTGGTACAATCACCACCCAAGAAATGCTCATGATACAGCAGGCTATCATCAAAGGAAAAAAGGTAATCTCTAAAATAGAAACTGTAGGGGCCTCTGAGCTCATCTATCAAGATCCCTGTTCTTCTGGCTATCACAAGCTGTATTGTCAAGGGACGATGAAAATCGATAGAGAGCATTTACATGCAAGCCTTACAAGCCCTATAAAAGACAATAAAACCACTCCCTACTCCGATCAAGTCTCTTACCAAGAACCGGAGCTCGGTGCTTTTGCCGATAGCCTATTTGTAGAATTTACAGTAGAAGAAGAAAAATTGCAGCCGGTCTCTCTCTCTCTTAAAGGGAACGTTTCTTTATTTTCCCGTAACGAGCAAGAGCCCTTCCGTTGTAGTATTGCAGACAGGATGAGCTACTGTCCAACCACAAAAACCTTGATCCTCTCTGCCAATCCGGGACAAAAAGTCCTTTTCTGGGATGAGCAACAAGCCGTGCGCATGAGCGCGCAAGAAGTCCACTTAACACAGAATCCCATAACCAAGCAAACAGTGATCCAGGGTGTAGGTAAAGTGAAATTTTCTCTATCCACCGAAGAGAACGAAACCCTCAAAAAAGTGTTTCCTCAATATAAACCCCTTCCCGAAGGTCAGCTATGAAGCCACCCTTTCCTTCTCATGCACGTCCTCAAGTCCGCTTAAGTGAGCTAACTGTTCCTGATATAGATACAACCGAGCCGGTGATACTGCAAACAGCCATCTTAAAAACAAGAGATCTCAAAAAGACCTATGCTGGTAAAGCTGTCGTGAATGGCCTGAGCTTTCATGTAGGAAAAGGGGAGGTAGTGGGATTACTTGGACCCAATGGTGCGGGTAAAACAACAGCCTTCTACATGACCATCGGGCTCATCCATCCCGACTCCGGCTCTGTCATTTTTAATCATGAAGATATCACCAAACTACCTATCCATGAAAGAGCCCGCTTAGGTATGGGATATCTTGCGCAAGAGCCTTCGGTCTTCCGCGAGCTTTCCGTAGAAGACAATATCTTATGTATTTTGCAGACACAAAAACTATCGAAAAATGAACAAAAGAGCCGGCTGGAAGCCCTTCTGCAAGAGCTCCATATTGACAAAATTAGAAAGAAGAAGGCAAGCACCCTCTCTGGAGGGGAAAGAAGACGACTGGAGATCACAAGAGCACTTGTGACAAACCCTACCCTTCTTTTGTTAGATGAGCCTTTTGCCAATATTGACCCGATTGCTATTAATGATGTCAAAAAAATGATCAAACTTCTTAAAGCCAAAGGAATCAGCGTACTCATTACCGATCACAATGCTCGTGAGATCTTTTCGATTGTAGACAGAAGTTATCTGGTGAGAGAAGGAAAAGTCCTAGTGTCAGGGTCGGTGCATGACTTGATTCATCATAAAGAAGTCAGACGCTCCTACCTAGGGGAAGACTTTACTATGTGAGTATGCCCGGCAATGCAGCCAGGTTGCTACCACATAAAGTCTACACCAAATACCACCGTATTGTAATAGGTGCTATCGAAGCCGACTTGCCATAAGGTTGTTGGGCGGTGCACTGTAATAGGATACTCTGCAGGTCCGAGTTCAAAATTAGCTTTTGCGTTATACAATAAGCGATATTCCGCAAAGAAGCGATAATGCTTCCAGAAAGCGCGCCGAATGCCCCCTTTAAACTGTGCAGCACAGACCCAGTCATGGGCGTGTGTTTTTCCATTAAAATGGTTAATACCCGGTTCGGCAGGCTCTATTTGATCTGCATAAGCATCATGAATCCAAATAATCTGATGGCCAAAGCCGGCCGATACATAAGGGGTTAGGTAGGGATTCTCTAACGAAAGAACAAAATTCACGAGAAAGCCCCAATTACGGGTGGGGAAAGAATCTTCAAAATGATGAAAATCCACCCCTGAGGATACTGAGTAGGGGTTGTCTAACAACACCTGCTGCTCTTGAGCAAAATACAACGTCTCGCATTCGACGCCAGGAGAGAGCCAGACTTTTTTATCCGATGTTTTATACCACTCATACCCGAAATGCAAACCTCCTAAACCGAGACAATGATTCGATGAGGTGCCTGAGGCATTCACATCGATAGATCCCATATAAGAAGGTTTATAATCGCTATAAAGGGCTGCCCCTTTTTGCGTGCTGGTAATTTCTACAAACCCTACTCCCCCGAATCCTCCCAAATAAAAGCCTGTTACCTCTTTGGCTGTATCTACATCCTTTGGTTCCTGAGAACATACGAATGCCGACAGTCCTAGACAAGTCAGCAGAAGGGGTAGAGATCGCATACAAAGCTCCTCTTAGGTTCATGATAGAAAAAGGAATGATCCTTTTTTATGCACATAGTGTACTTAAAAAGGATCAAGAAGAAATTACACTGGATATTGTTACTTCCAACGTTTCTGAATCATTTTCCACTGTAGGATTTGGTAGATTGCCCCAAGACCTACAAGGCTATAAATCAATCTAGAAAAACCCGATTTCATACCGAAGACAGCAGCGACTAGATCGAAATCAAAAAAACCAACCAGACCCCAGTTCAGGCCCCCAATAACCAGTAAAATAGCTATAACTACATCTAATGTTTTCATCTTTCCCTCCTACGGGATTGTATATTTTAGACATATACCCAAAAACAACAAATAAATCAAAACAGATTTTTACATCCCATATCCTACAGTCTAATAGAAGACGTAAGCTTTCTTCTCTGCCTACGGTCACGGTATTTCTCGTTTTTTAAATGCGTATACGTCATACATGAAGATCATCTTCGACCCTATAAAGGAAACGTATGCAAGAGGCTGTCCTGATCTATCCCCATCATCTCTTCGAACACCATCCGGCCTTACAAAAAGATCGGCTCATTTGTTTTATAGAAGACCCTCTTTTTTTTTCTGATCAACAATACCCGACGCTCTTCCATAAACAAAAGCTCCTCTTTCATCGTATTTCGATGAAAGAGTTTGCCCATTCTTTAGAAAAAAAAGGATACAAAACCCTTTATATCGAATGGAGCAGTCTCTGTAGTACCGACGGGAATTACGAACCCCTACTGCGCAGGTTAAAGGTCCGATCGATCCATGTAGCCGAGTTTGATGATTATACTTTAGAAAAAAGGGTTCGAAAAGCTGCGGCAATGGCCCAACTAAGCTTGCATATCTACCCCTCTCCTGCATTTCTTACACCCCTATCTGCATTCCAAGAAGTATTCGAAAACAAGTCCTCCTATTTTTTTCATTCATTTTATATCCATCAACGCAAAAGGATGCATATTTTAGTCGATAAGGACCTACGACCTCTAGGTGATCAGTGGAGTTATGATGCGGACAATCGAAAAAAAGCGCCAAAAAATCTCACCTTCCCCCCTGCTTACGAGCTCCCTTCCTCGGCTTATTTTAAAGAGGCAAAAGAGTATGTCATAACTCACTTCCCTTCTCACCCTGGCGATATAGCAGTCTGTCGATATCCTACGACACATGCAGAGGCAAAAAAATGGCTTATCCATTTTTTAGACAATAAACTCGCTCTTTTTGGTGTCTATGAAGATGCCATTGTCTATAAAGAGAGCTCTTTATTCCACTCTGTCCTCTCTCCCCTATTAAATACCGGGCTGCTCACCCCAGAGCAGGTGGTAAAGATGACTTTAGAATATGCAGACTCCCATCCTGTTGCGATGAACTCTTTAGAAGGATTTATCAGGCAGGTCATTGGCTGGAGAGAATTCATTCGTGGCATATACCATGAAAGAGGAAGCGCACAAAGAACCCGTAATTTCTTCCACCATACAAATAAAATACCTTCCTCTTTTTACACCGGTACTACAGGGATTCTCCCTGTGGATGATTGCATCCAGAAGCTCCATAAGCATGCCTACTGCCATCATATAGAAAGGCTCATGGTCCTTGGTAATTTTTTCCTGTTATGTGAGATCGATCCTGATGAGGTCTACCGCTGGTTTATGGAGATGTTCATCGATGCTTACGACTGGGTCATGGTACCCAATGTCTATGGGATGAGTCAGTATGCCGATGGAGGGATGATGACGACCAAGCCTTATATCAGCGGATCGAATTATCTACTCAAGATGAGTGATTACCCCAAAGGACCCTGGACGAAGATATGGGATAGTTTATTTTGGCGCTTTATGATCAAACACCTTTCTTTTTTCCAGAAGCAACCTCGGATGCAGATGTTATGTGCGATGGCGCAGAAAAAAGAAAAAGATCACGACCTGCGTAAAATCGGAGAAACGTTTTTATCCGATTTACATAGTAAGCTATGAATCATCATGAAAAGAGCCCCTCTTTTTTAATGAATATTTAAAGGGCTATACCCTAATGTACAGTTTCCAGGGGACAGGAACATGAAACACCTTTTTTACCTTCTTTTCCTTGCCTATGCACAGCAGATCTATGGAAATCTCCTAGGTGATCAGGCGGCACAAGAACGCAGGCCCTACCTGTATGATCGACAGTACAGCTTAAATCCCATTCCGATCCATCCGCGATCTACACCCCCACCCTCCTTTTGTAAAAAGCTGCAGCAAGAAAAACGGTTTGAAGGGCAAATTCAAGCCTATCTCAAACATGACAAAATCATGCCCCCTCAAAAAGGACAAGTGTTATTTCTCGGCGGCAGTGTGATCTCGGAGTGGAAAAATCTCAAAAAACAGATGTCTCCTCTTAAAGTTCTCTGCAGAGCCTTTGGAGGAGCGAGCACAGAAGATCTCTTGGTGCGTACAGAGCAGATCATCCTACCCTACAAACCCCATATTATTGTCTACTATGGAGGAAGTAATGATCTCACTCTAGGCAATAGTCCAGAAGAGGTATACGAAAATATAAAAGCCTTTTCTGATACCATCAGAAAACACCTCCCAAAAACAAAAATAGTTTTTCTTGCAATCCAGCAGTCTCCCTCAGCAGCACTGCTATCTGATGAGATCCAATCTGCCAATAAAAAAATAGAGCTCTTGTGTAAAGGTTCCCCACAACGCATCTACCTTGATCTGCATGACCGATTATCCCCCTCTACCTCCTTGTTCTACCAAGAAGATCAGCTCCATTTAACAGAGCTGGGGTATGAGGAGATGGCCTCCCAAATCAAGCCAGTGCTGAATACAGAATCTTTCCTCTCTAAAACCTTTTGATATACCTATGGCAATAAGGGGTTTTTCCATTCTTATCATAGTAGGATTGATGGTAAGGCTCTGCCAGATAAAATCGGGAAGCAGGAAGAATCTCTGTCTGCACAGAGAACCCCTTCTGCTGTAGGACCGTCTTTAGCTCCATGGCTAGGCTCTCTTGCTTTTTCGTTAAGTAATAAATCCCCGACCGGTACTGAGAGCCGATATCTGGCCCCTGTCCATCCGACTGGGTTGGATCATGGATTTCAAAAAAATAACGAACAAGATCTGCGTACGTGACACTTCTTGGATCAAAAAGGATTTCTACTGCCTCTGCATGGCCTGTAAGACCTGTACATACCTCTTCATACGTAGGACTGACCACATGACCTGCGATATATCCAGACCTGACTGCCATAACCCCTTGCAGCTTACGAAACAGATATTCGACACCCCAAAAGCATCCTCCGGCAAAAAGAGCCTTGTCATAGCCTTCTTGTGTTTGTGCTGCAATAAAAGAAAGCGAAAGAGAATTGACGCAGTGGCGGATATTTTTTTGCGTTAACCTCTCACCTTCAAAGACATGACCTAAATGCCCGTGACACCTTTTACATAGAATCTCACACCTTCCTCCATCGACCTCTCTTTGGATAGCCCCTGGAAGTTCCTCGTCAAAGCTTGGCCAGCCACATCCCGCAGAAAATTGCGAGCTAGAAAGATACAAAGGGGCATCACACTGCCGGCATACGTACACTCCCTCTACGTTCTGCTCCTGATACAACCCAGAGCCTGGATGCTCAGTACCTTTGTACTGGATGATCTGCTTTTCTTTCTCCGATAGGTGGTGATATCGTTTCATCGACAGGGCTCCTGACGTTCTTTTTCTCTGAGAATAGGGTCAACAGAATTTATTTTCTATCTCCAATCGCATGGCTGTGAAGCTGCAGTAGAGAGGGCGACCCCAATTCTTGTAGGGCAGATAGAATGGAGCGGACCTGCATCGAAAACAGACAGTCACTCATCTTACTGCCAGCACATCCATCTTTAAAACAAGGCCGGCACGGCATTTTTTCTGTCAGGACAATAGATTGAGGATGCATCCATGGACCCCAGTTCAGCTCAGAACTTGGTCCAAA
>CAMDPQ010000027.1 GCA_945905275.1 Chlamydia trachomatis | reverse complement strand
GGTGTTTGAAGAGGCACTCCACAAGCTTGCAGGGATGCCTGTCGATGGTGGATTATCGGGCTCTTGGCGTGCCTGGAGGGTTCTTATAGGCTCGGATGCGCCTAAATATGTCATTATGGCGTTTGCAGCATCAGACAGTGGTTTAGAGGGTGCGAGAAAAATGCTTAAAACTTTACCTCATGCTATGAAAGATATTATACGTAATCAAAAAGAAGGTCGCGCTATTTTAAAAATGCCAATTTCCCTGCTACCCTAAAGATAAGCACTGCATACATTTTGAGGGGTCTAAAAAATTGCTTATTAAGCCTTAAAATTATATATACTATTTTAGCGGCATGGTGACCTGGAAGGAGTGGTATATGGCTTTTAAAGAAACAGTGCAAGTTATGAAAAAGCTTTTAGCGGATCTATCTAAAGATTTGGAAAAGGGGTTTTTTGGGAATAAAGCAGCTGCACAAAGAGTTCGAGTAAACTCGATCCTTTTTGAAAAGACCTCGAAGGCATTTAGAAAGGAATCGCTTACGGCGGAAAGGAAGGCGATGAAGGGGTCAAAAAAAACAAGCGTCAAAACAAAAAAAATAAAAGCAGTCTCTATAAAGACTTTGAAAAAGTCTATATAGCTTTGCCTATTTTACCTCTTGCTTTTTGGGGTTACGACCTTTTATAGTGCTCATACTATGAAAAAGCCCTCTTTTACAACAGTTCAGGTTCCTATTGAGCGATTTTCTGCTAAAGGCTATGGAGTAGGCTTTGCAAGTAAATCTGAAGGATCTCCAAAACATAAAGTAGAAGTACCTCACACAGTGCCCGGGGATACTGTCCAAGTAGAAATTGGCAGAAAGCATGCTGGATCCTTTCACGGCTTTTCTCCTCAGATACTGACTCCTTCACCTGATCGAGTCCCGACACCCTGCATCCATGCAACCTCTTGTGGAGGATGTGTATGGCAGCAGCTGAAGTATGCTCATCAAGTCAAGTATAAGCAAAAGTTTGTCGAGGATTTATTTCAACCTTATCTGTCTGATACAGTACAAGTCTCCCCTGTAATCGAATGTGAAACCCCTTGGTTTTATCGTAATAAGATGGAGTACACATTCTCTCAAAATAAAGCGGGAGAGAAATTTCTTGGACTGATTATGACCGGAGGTAAGGGGAGAGTGCTGAATTTAACAGAGTGCCATCTAACCCATCCTTGGTTTCAGGAGACCGTGGGGGCAGTTAGGTCCTTTTGGCAAGATAGCTCCTTGCAGGCCTATAATATGAGAGTCAATCAGGGGTCGTTACGTACTCTGACTTTGCGCAAGGGGACGCATACCCGAGATCGTCTAGCGATGCTCACAGTGTCGGGTCATCCAGAATATGCTCTTAAACACGTAGAGCTTGATGGTTTGATTAAAGCCCTTTTGGCCGTCGTGCCTGAAGAGGAGAGGGAGAGATATAGTATTTTTCTGCGTATACAACAGCTTCTTAAAGGGTCTGCTACCCAGTTTTATGAGATGCATTTACACGGGCCAGATTGTTTAACAGAACAGATCTCTTTGTCGCAGCAGGGCAGAACTTTTTCTTTTAAGATCAGTCCGACAGCCTTTTTTCAACCGAATACGCTCCAAGCAGAGAAGTTGTACAGCAAGGCCTTAGAGATGGTCGGGTCAAAGCAGCTAAGTCATGTGCTCGATCTATATGCGGGGACATCAACGCTTGGTATTTTATTTTCTTCCAAAGCCGATCAAGTGACCTCTATTGAAATTAATCCACATGCGGTCTTTGATGCAGAGGTGAATAAAGAATGGAATGCTGTATCCAATCTCACAGTAAAAAAAGGCGATGTAGCAGAGGTTCTCGCAGAGCTTCGAACAGATCCCAGTTTTCATCCGGATCTTGTAGTCTTAGATCCTCCACGGTCTGGATTAGATCCAAAAGCGCTAGCCCATGTTGCGGGGCTTATGCCGGAAAAGATTTTGTATATCTCCTGCAACCCATCGACCCAAGCAGAGAATGTTCAGTATTTTATCCTCCAGGGCTATGTAGTTATTGCTGTTCAACCTGTCGATCAATTTCCTCATACGATCCATATAGAGAACATCTGCCTGTTAAAGAGGATAGATCCTTAATTTTTTCTGTTGCTTTTCCTTATTATGATAAGGCATCGTATCGATGCTGTTAAAAATGATTATTTTTTGAAACACAAGGACAAAATTATGAAAAAAACAAGTGCTATTTTGGCAGGTATTGTTTCTTTTTTTTGCACAGCATCGCTTTTTGCAGATGCAGCAGATGGAGCACCAGCACAAGGTAACTTTACGCAGACCTTAGTGATGATCGGTGTGGCCCTAATGTTTTTTTATTTTATTTTATGGCGCCCTGAGCAGAAGAGAAAAAAACTGATGAATCAGCAGCGTAGTGGTATGAAGCCTGGTGATAAAGTAACTGCTATGGGCATCATAGGGACTATTGCCAAAGTGCAGGATGCAACCGTGATTCTGAAGATGGTAGATGGTGCTAAAATAGAAGTCTTAAAGGCAGCTATTACCGATGTACAGCCCTCTTCTTCTGAAGCTGTTACCACGATCGATTCAGGTGAATCGAAGTAAGGTTCTTGATATTTTGCAAGGCATAGAGCTCCTTCTATGTCTTGTTCTGTTATTTAATACAACCTTCCCTGTTTGCTGCCTAACCCCTATTTTATCTAAAGATCTCTCTGCTATAGAACCGTATATTGCTTTTTGTGTGTCTTGACCTGTTATATTGTCTAATCCGTTTGTCCTGTTTTTTACTGCCTTAAGGAGTGGTTTTTCATGAGTATTATCAAGAGGTTATTCTGTTTTGTTGTTATCGGTTTTTTTCTTGCCTCTCTAAAGCTCCCTAATGTGCAGCAGCTTGTCTATCTTACCTACACACAAGATCCCTCTACCTCGATCTCAGTGCATTGGCATACACAGCTTGCTGAAAAGGATGCTATGTTATTCTATCGTCAGAAAGGGGAGTCTCAGTGGAGACAGTCGGAAGGGACTGTTATTGCAATGCAAGAATATGATTACGCCATCCATAGGGTCGATTTGTCAAATTTACAGGCCAATACCTATTATGAATTTCATATAACAGATCCTTCTGTGATTCATATATTTCGCACTCTCCCAGAGAAATTAGATGACAGAGGTATAAAATTTGTGGTGGGTGGAGATGTCTTTCGATCTCTTCCAGGCTTTCAAAAAATGAATAAAGTGATAGCCGAGCAAGATCCCGATTTTATCGTGATTGGTGGCGATATTGCCTATACCATCGGAGCCAAAAAAGTGTTTTTTAAAAAGCCGGATTGGGAAATGAGGCGTTGGATTACTTTTTTCTCGGAGTGGAATACTACAATGGTAGGAAAAGAGGGTCGCTTAATTCCCATCCTGCCCGTTGTCGGAAACCATGACGTACCTCCTGGTAGGGTAGATCCAACCAAGACCCCCGTTTTGTTGTATCAGCTTTTTGCATTTAAACAAGATAATGTGTCCTATAGGACCTTAGATATCGGATCGTATTTATCCTTGTTTCTTCTTGATACAGATCATTCTTATCCTATCGAAGGTAAGCAGTCCGAGTGGCTTCGTTCAGCATTGTCTGAAAGAAGCGAGGTCCCTTATAAGTTTGCAGCCTACCATATCTCGGCCTACCCTTCAGTCTACCGTTATAAAAAAACGACCGCTAAAAAAATCAGGGAGCATTGGAGCCCTCTTTTTGAAGATCATGGAGTACAACTGGCTTTCGAGCATCACAATCATGCCTATAAAAGAACGTTTCCGATTAAGAAGGAGGCTGTTGATCCGACCGGTGTTGTCTATATGGGGGATGGATCCTGGGGCGTATCTCCTAGAAGTCCATTTAATGCCTGGTATTTAGAAAAGAGGATGAAACAGACCTGTGTTAATGTGATCGATCTATCAGATCAGGGGTGTCAGGTTTCTGTTTTTAATCAGAATGGAAAAGTCTTAGATTCTATACCAAGTGTTCTTCCGAAATAAGAAAAGGGATAAGAGAAGATCAGAGTAGCTATGGTTCCCATAGCTACTCTGATCTATTGATTATAACGGATAGTTCGTTTCAACTAGCTGTTCTAAGACCCGTGTCGATCTCTGGATGAATTCCGATAGTTTAGCAGGTTCTAGCTCTCTTTGTGATAGTAAGGAGAGTTCATATATCTGTTGTACTAGGTCTTTTGCCAGTTCCGGGCTTTTATGTTGCATATGAGGCAGCGCGCTCATCAGTTTGCTGTTCGTATTTACGATAAATGTTTTCTTATCCATCATGGAAGAGGGAAATGACTGCTGAGATAAAGCAAGAGTATCTCTCATTCTGCGAAGGTCTTCATCAACCAGAATAAATCCTGGTAGAGAGGTTGATGCAAGGCTTTTCGCTTCCACTTCCACTTTATAGGATTCCAGAGAGGATCTAATGAAATCAGCAAGCCTTGCCGCAGCGGTTTTCCCGTCTGCATCAAGAAGGGTATTTTCCTTAGAGGCATCTAGCAGGGAGTCATCAAGGCCACCGTCGATCCTTTGAAATCGTGTAGGTCTGATTTTGCCTTCTAGAAAGTTCATGAGATGCGTGTCTACAGGGGAAGTGGAGTAGATCACTTCTATGTTGTTTTCTTTGTAGAAGTGTAGAAAATGAGATTCTTGACTTGGATCGCCAGAGGTATAGAAGATTTTATCCACCCCTTTGTCTTTGGTTTTTTCTACATACTCTTCGGTTGTGATCCAGTCACCAGATGCTGTTTTCCAGATGAGAAATTCTTTGGCTTTTTCATAAAACTTATCATCTTGAAGGACTCCAAGTTTTACGATCAACTCAATATCGGACCAGCTAGAAGTGAATTTTTCTTTTTCTGTGGAGTAGAGGCTGTGTAGTTTATCTGCAATTTTTTTGGAGACATGGGTAGAGAGTTGTCGAACTGTTCGATCCATTTGGAGGTAGCTTCTCGACACATTCAGAGGGATGTCTGGGCTGTCAATCGCTCCTTTTAAAACCATCAGGTAGTCAGGAATAAGGTCTTTGCAGTTATCGGATACAAACACGCGATTGCAGAAGAGTTTAATAGAGCTTTGGTTCCAGTCGAAACGTTTAGTGATTTTTGGGAAGTATAGAATTCCTTTTAAGTGAAAAGGGTAGTCGACATTGAGGTGGATCCAAAATAAAGGATCAGGGTCCATGGGATATAATGCCCGATAGAACTCGAGATACTCTTCTTCCGTGCACTGTGAGGGGGCTTTGAGCCAAAGAGGATCTTTTTTGTTAATATGAGTTCCATTTAAATAGATAGGGTATGGTAAGAAGCTGCAATATTGCTCTAAGAGAGAACGGATTTTATGTTCTTCTAAGAATTCCTCGCTATCCTCTCCAATATGAAGAGTGATGTCTGTTCCCCGTGCAGCCCGGACTCCCGTGCTTAGGTCATATTCAATCCCTCCATCACAAGACCACAGTGTAGGTACAGAGCCTTCTTGATAGGATAAGGTGTCAATGGTAACATGAGTAGCGACCATGTAAGCGGAATAAAATCCGAGGCCAAAGTGGCCAATGATCTGTTCTTTTTCATTATCGGACTTATATTTGCTTACGAATTCTTCAGCCCCGGAAAAAGCTAGTTGTGAGATGTATTTTTCTACTTCTTCTGCATTCATACCAAGACCGGTATCGACAAAGCGTAGGGTCTTATCTTCTTTGCTTAAAAAAAGTTCGATTTTTAGCTCATCATCGTTGACTGAGAGTAGACCTTCATCTCGCAGGGTTTTACATTTACTCAGCGCATCGCATGCGTTAGATACTAACTCTCTTACGAAGATGTCTTTATCTGAATAAAGCCATTTTTTGATGATAGGTAGGATGTTTTCTGTGTGAACTTGTAGCTTTTTTTTGTTCATGAAGCGGTCCCTGTTAAAATTTTCTTGGAATAGGCCATTATAGACTCTTTTTATTAAAAGTTCAATGTCTCTAGAGAGAATAATACTAGCTCTTGTATAAAAAACTGCAAAAAGAGATACCTAAAATTTTAAGTGGAGAGAGAGAGCTTATGAAAGTACTTATAGCGCAGCTTAATCCTGTTATTGGGGATATGGTAGGTAATACAGGTAAAATAGTTGCTTGCTTATCTAGAGCCCGAGATAAGGGAGTAGATCTCGTTCTGCTGCCAGAAATGGCTATTTGCGGGTATCCTCCGGAAGATTTATTGCTTCAGAAAGGGTTTGTAGAAGCTGTTGAAAAGAGTTTAGAGAAAATTATCGAAGCTTCGAAGGGGTTGTTTGTAGTTGTAGGTCTGGTCCGATACAATCCAGGACGTGGGGAAAAGCCTCTACTTAATAGCGCAGCTGTTATTGAAGATGGGAAGCTTGTGGGATTTCAAGATAAATGGCTCCTTCCAACCTATGACGTATTCGATGAAAGAAGGTATTTTGAGCCGGGTACACAGACAAGGCTCTGGGAGTGTAAGGGGGTTAAATTGGGTGTGACTATCTGTGAAGACATCTGGCAGCATGCCGGATGTGTGGAGTTTACCCATTACGATCAAGATCCAGTGATCGCTCTTTCTCGGGAGCGCCCGGATGTGTTACTAAACCTATCGGCCTCTCCCTATCAGTACCAGAAGCCAGATACTCGCCTTCGGGTCTGTGGTAAGGTGGCGCAGACCTTGCAGTGCCCTGTTCTTCTATGCTGTCAGGTAGGGGGTAACGATCAGCTCGTATTTGATGGATATAGCATGTATGTGGGTCAGGATGGGCAGTTACTAAAGCTTGCAAAGGGCTTTGAGGAAGATGAAATGGTTGTCGATGTGTCCGCCAAGGTATCTTCTTGCCCTCTTAGGTATGAGCCCATCCATGATTTATATTCAGCTCTTGTGCTTGGAGTTAAAGACTATTTTCATAAATCAGGGTTTACGAAGGGCTGTTTGGGTTTGTCCGGTGGGATTGATTCGGCTCTTGTGGCCTGTATTGCTGTAGAGGCGTTAGGCAAAGAAAATGTCCTTGGTATTGCCATGCCCTCTCGGTTTAGTTCCCAGGGAAGTCTTACAGATGCCAGGGCTCTTGCATCGAATCTCGGAATCGCCTTTAAAGAAGTGAGCATAGAGTCCCCCTTTCAATCTTTTTTGGATTTGCTCTCTCCTCATTTTGAGAGCCGGCTACCTGATATTACAGAAGAAAATCTGCAAGCTCGTATACGGGGGATGGTTCTTATGGCCTTTTCTAATAAATTAGGTCACGTGGTCTTAAGCACTGGCAATAAAAGTGAAATGGCTATGGGATATTGCACCCTATACGGGGATATGTGTGGAGGGTTGAGTGTCATTGCAGATGTTGTAAAAACACAGGTCTATACCCTTGCCCGCTGGGTGAATAGACACAAGGAAATTATTCCGGTATCGACGATCGATAAACCTCCATCAGCGGAGCTAAAAGCTAATCAGAAAGACACAGATTCTTTGCCAGATTACGACATTGTAGATAAAGTATTGCAATCGTATGTCGAAGACTATCTCTCTGCTGAAGAGACGGCACATAAACATCAACTGCCCATAGATCTTGTATTGGATCTGATTAAGAGGATTCATAAAGCAGAGTATAAGCGGCGTCAGGCTCCGCCATGCATTCGGGTGACTAAGAAAGCTTTTCCCGTAGGAAGAAGATATCCGATTGTACAGCGATGGGCTTAAAGCTCATGCCAAGCAAAAGGGATTGCTTCACTAAGACTCTGTTTACCATGTCGGAGCATCATCAGCCTGTCGAAGCCTACTGCAACTCCTGAGCAGTCGGGCAGCCCTTTTTCTAATGCCTGAATAAATTTCTCATCAATCGGCAGAGGTTGTTTGCCGATCTGCATCCGTTTAAGGTTTGCAGACTCTAGTCTTTTTCTCTGTTCTACAGGATCTGTCAGCTCGTGATATCCATTAGCCAGTTCTATCCCATGAAAATAGATTTCAAAACGCTCGGCTACAAGCTCCTCTTGATACGTAGTGACTTGGGATAACGCAGCTTGACTTGCTGGAAAATAGGATAAGACAAAAAGACCCTTTTGACCTAAAGAGGGTTCGATGCAAAAACTCACGATATATTGCAGTAAGGTGTCTTTATCCCAGAGATCAAGATCTCGTGGATAGCCTTCGCTGTGAGCTTTAATATACGAGGCGAGCTGTTCTGTCGAAGCTGTGGCGTGGGTAAGACCTGTAAACTGGTAAATGAGGTCTTTATAACTCATGTACTCGACGGGCATCGCTCCTAAGAATAGATGGATAAATGCAAGAGTATCTTCGATGATTTGTAGGAAGGGACAGGGGGTTTTATACCACTCTACCATCATAAACTCAGGGTTGTGGAGCCTTCCCTCTTCTCCAAATCGGTACACGTGGCTAATCTGATAAATACTTTCCATTCCGGCTGCGATGAGCCTTTTCATAGCGTATTCTGGGGAAGAGTGAAAGTACCCATTTTTTCCGTCATGCATAGTGGTTTGCATGATGTCGATATGGAGGTCTATCGGAGCAGAGGAGCTTAAAATAGGGGTGTCTACTTCACAAAGATCTAGGGTAGAAAAAAAAAGACGCGCCTGATAAAGCATCGAAGCGCGGTCTTTTAACAGAGGGATTTTAGATTCGAGAGACATACTCTCCTGTGCGAGTATCTACCTTGATTTTCTGCCCTTCTTCAATAAAAATAGGCACCTGTATTTTTGCTCCAGAGTCGGTGAGTGCAGATTTTAAGACTCTTCCAGAGGTGTCTCCTCGAACGCCAGGTACTGTTTCTGTCACTGTCATTTCAATAAATGTAGGGGGCTGGACATCGATAGGTTGCCCTTTATAGAAGGTAATGCCATATAATAGCTCTTCTACGAGCCAGCACTCATTGTCTCCAATAAGACTTAAAGGGACTGAAATTTGTTCAAATGTGGTGTCATCCATAAAGATAGCGGCATCACTTTCTTTATAAAGCATTCTCATCTTATTTTCTTCTACATCAGCCACATTTACTTTTTCTCCAGACTTAAATGTCTTTTCAACGACCCGTGCTGTTTTAAGGTGTTTGAGTTTTACTCTATTAAAGGGTTGCCCTTTGCCAGGTTTAACAAATTCATTAGAAACTACGTTGTAGGGCTCCCCTTCAACTTCGACTTTAAAACCGGGTTTCAGGTCTCCAGTGCTATATTGCGCCATAGATTTTCCTAAGTATTTTTGCTTGTAAAAAAGGGGATTTTGAACAGGTTTTCTTTAAATTGCAATGTTTAAACTTTTTTATGGAAGGGTCGGGTCGATAGGGGGGATTGTTCAAGAATAGCGTTCTTATGAAGAGTAGGGAGGCCAATAACCCTCACCTGTTTTTCATCATATCTAGCTTACTCACCCACACACTTCCTTGCTCAGACCGTATATTTATTATTTTAATCATGCTTAATCATTATCGATTCTACGATCAGAGTAGCTGAATAACTCCGCCTCTCTCTTCAAGCAAGTGTGAGCTACTTTTGAGGGAGCTGCCCCACTCCCCGCATCCAGATGCAGAGAAAATGGACTTCGAGGGTACCTGACTGACAACTTCAAAATGATCTACACTGTTTTTTCGTTATTTTTGCAGCCAGACACTTACCGGTTTCTAAAAGTTGCTTGAGATGATTTTGTCCTAGCCTTTGTATAAACTCTTTCTGTTAATTCCCCTTATTTATTAAGGCTTGATTGCTATGCAAACGACCATTCTCGATGCAATAACAAGTTCCTTTAAGCTGTTCAGCAAAAAGCATATCTTGTGTAGAGAGGACAATGGTTTTGCCTTGCGAGGCTAATCCTCTAAGAATTTTAGCCAGTTGTCCTCTGTTATCGGGATCCAATGCTGACGAAGGTTCATCCAGCAATAAGATCTCTGGATCAAGAGCCAGCGCTCTGGCAATCGCAATGCGCTGTTGTTGCCCTCCAGACAATTCACTGGGGTAAGCGGAGACATACTCTGCCATTCCAAGAGATTGCATCATAGTCACAGCCTTTTGCTTGGCGTCTGGTGCTTGCATCTTTGCGACAACCTGAAGAGGCTGAGTGCAATTTTCTAAAGCAGTAAGGTGAGGAAATAGCGCGTACCCTTGGGAAATATAGCTTAGAGTCTGTGCCCGCTTAGAAGCAGATAATCCTTGGAGGGGCTGGCCATTGAAAAGCAATTCACCCTCATAGCTAGTTTCCAGTTGGGCTATACAGCGCATTAAGGAGCTTTTTCCTGCACCGCTTTTTCCTAGTAACAAGGAGATTTCACCTTGTGGAAAGCAAACGGAAATTCCTTGCAGAATTTGTGTAGGAGGAGATCCTTTTTTCATAGAAAGGTTTTTAATTGTTAGCATAACGTAACCTCTTCTCCAGTTTTCTAGATATAATGTTAATAATGCCCGATATCCCTACATAGAGTCCTGCTACAGCTAAGTAGATAGGTAAGGGGTCCATCTCACGTGAAACGATATTCATTCCCATGCGTGTTAATTCCAGAAGACCAATTGACGCCAAGATTGCAGTGCTTTTGAGTAATGCATCGAATTCACCCGTTAAGGCAGGTAATATGTTCTTTAGCAGTTGGGGAAAGATGATAAAACGCAAAGAATCAATGACAGAATAACCTAATGTATGAGCCGCTTCCCATTGTTCATTAGGTAGAGCATTAAGGCCGCCGCGCACAATTTGGGCAGTATAGGCTGCCGAACATAAACTCAAGGCGATAATCGCAGCTGTAAAGGCTTCGAGTTCGAGTCCAAGAAGATCTGGGAGGACGAAGTATGCAATAAGTAGCTGTACATAAACCGGCACAGCACGCAGGATAAAAGTAATGCCTTCGATAGCACAGGAGATCCAGCGGCATCGCAATCGCCTGCATGTCACTGATCCCATTACCGATCCTAAGACTAAGCTAAGGAGCGTGGCTATCGCAAATATTTGAAGCGACAGTCCTAACCCCTTTAATAAGACAGGCAGCGAGCGCAAAATCAGATCAAAGGATGTGTTGTCCATGATTTACTCCTTTAGATTCCATTTTTTCTCTAAGTTGGCAATAGTCCCATCGCTAAAAAGCTCATTTACCGCTTTTTGAACAGCTGCGATAAGGTCTTTATTGTTCGAATTTAAGCAGATACCATTGCCCAGGGATTGCTTAGATTCTGGTAGGTTGATGGTAAGGCTTTTTAGCTTTGGGAATTTTGCCATATAAATACTTTTTAAAGAGTTATCAATCAAAGTAGCTTGGGATTTGCCATATTTTAGTTCGAGGATGGCGTCGCTAACTTTATCGACTTGTTTAAGGTTTAAACCCGGTACGCTAAGGAGGATATTCTCCTGAAAAGAGCCTGCTTCTACGCTAACGACCGTCTTTGGATTGTTGGCCATGTCTTCTAAATTTTTGATGTTATCGGGAATTTCCTCCCAAAATAATAATGGCAGGGATGTCGTTTTTTCCCCTTGGTAGTAAATCATGGCCATCTGTTTTTGTCGTTCTTGGGTGATTGATATCGACCAGATTAAGATATCGGCCTTATTTTGTTTGATGGCTAGCAGTAATGAGGGCATACTGCCAAAATCTTTGATGGCTAGCTTACGACCGAGCTTGTCTGCTAAAGCCTGTGCGATATCGATATCGAAACCTTCATATTCCCCTTTAGTATTGATGCTGACATAGGGGGCATATCCACTAGTGGTGCCTATAACTAAATCTTTAGCTATGGCAGAAGAAAAAAAAGAACTAATTGACAGAATGCAAAAGATGAAATAATACATGTTCGTATCTCCAAAATAATCAGATTGATGTTAGTGAATTAAACAAAGCTTGCCCTGATTGCCTTTAGACAAAGATTTACAAAGAGATTCTTGCAGGTATTCGGATGAGACAACTTACTTGCATAAAACAGCTAATAAGTGTTTGTTCAGCGTAACCGTAAAGATAGAATTCTAATTAAGTGATGTCAGGGGCAATAGGGAAAAAATTAGGACCGATGATGGCAATGATGCCTAGAAGAAGATACAAAGGAGAGAAGGGCTAATGAAAATAGGTTGTATGTTGTACTGAGTGGCAGGCAAGCGCAGTCAGCACTGGTTGAGTTGGTCATAACTACCTCTTAGGTTTTGCGTATTATAAAATCTCAATGAGATACTTTATCATAACAGACAATATCTATTCTCTGCACCAGCAATTATGGTAAAAATTTTCCGGCAATGCATAAATGGCTCATTGAATGCCCTTTTGCATCTCGAAATGCATAAAAAATTAAAAATTTTACATAAGCCATTAAAACTCTAGTTATGTGCTCCATTTTAGAGGATTTCCGGAATAATAGGACGGATTCTTTTAGATCAACTGATCTGAAGCTTTATCTGGGAGGTGTTCATTTCTCTTGATAGGACATGAATATAAGCCTTATATAGCCCAAAATGCCATAGAGAACCCCCCCCGCTCTCTATGGCATACGGGAGAGGTATTCTAAAAAGCATATAGGCATCTGGTTGGTTAGATCCTGTCCAGTCTAAGCCAACCACCGCACGATTCCTGGATGCGAAAGTTGTTTTTTTCTTGATATAAGCGGGCATCCATCCCTTTTCCCTTATGGAGTCAAAAAATCAGTTTAGCTTCCGGTGCCCTGCCTGTGTAGAAAGTGTTTGTTGATTATTGTTCCTCTGTCCGTTAGACTTGGTTCTAATATAGGCAAGCGAAAAACATAAGGTCTTATAACATGGTTGGAATTCAGGAAGAGCAGTTTGCAAAAGAAACTTTAGAGCGATATTCAGGATGTGATGTAGCGCAGTTTCAACCGAATTTATTGCTTACAAACTTCCCTAAATATGTCGAGTATTTTGCGCAAAAACGTGGTCTAAAGGTCATTCATGGCTCGGTATTTACAGTCGCACATTGCCCTCAAGAAGGGATTAGTATCTTGGATTTTAAGATAGGGTCTCCGGCTGCAGCTCTGGTTGTAGATTTATGTTCTTTTTTGCCGTTTAAATCGAGTGTTTTATTAGGGATGTGTGGTGGCTTGCGCAGAAGATATCAAGTGGGTGAATACCTCGTGCCGGTGGCAAGTATTCGCGGTGAGGGGACGTCGGACTTTTATTTCCCTTCCGATGTGCCAGCTCTTGCTAATTTTTTAATGCAAAAAGCCACTACCGATGTTTTAGAAGAGCAAAAAGCGACCTACCATATTGGTATTACCTATACGACGAATATGCGTTTTTGGGAGTTTAATGAAGAGTTTAAAAACAGACTCAAGATCACCAAGGCGCAAGCTATTGAAATGGAATGCGCGACCTTGTTTGCTGCAAGTTATAAAAGAAAGTTTACGCTAGGAGCTCTTCTTCTGATTTCTGATTTGCCATTGAATGCGGATGGGGTAAAAACTAAGAAAAGTGCAGCCTCTGTCTACGACCTCTATATGGCTGATCACGTAGAAAAAGGAGTGCAGATTCTCAAGCATGCAGCAGAGCTGCAGTCACAGCTAGTAAAGGGTTCTTACCATAGGAATATAGGTCTTGGGACTCCGAAGCCTCCGAAAGAATAAAGGGGATGGCCATACGAAGGCGATCCCCTTTTACAACAGGACAAACGAAGGCTCTCAGCATGCACTTGCTAATAGATCTATGACAGCTTGCTCGAAGTCCTTGGGTTTTTTCTTTTGAGGTAACGTCAGGATTTTTTTGTGAGAAATCTTACCTTGGAGCCTTTCAAAAGTCATTGTGAGCTTTTCGAATTTAATCAATGAGATCCCTTTGCTTGCCGCAAATAGGCGTATAGTTGTCAGCGTGCATAACCATAATACAGGCTGTGGGGCAGGACCAAACCGGTCTTCCATTTCTTCTAGGATTCCATGAACCTCGGCAGAGCCGGCGGCCTCTCCTAGTCGGTGATACAGTTCCATCCGAAGGCTTGGTTCATTAATATACTCATCAGGCAGTCTTGCTTCGATCGAAGACTCAAGCTTTGTTTCAAGAAAATAGACTGGCTGATTCTTTTTGATCGCATCGACTGTTTTTTTTAGGAGCTTGCAGTATAGATGAAAGCCAATAGCAGAGATTTGCCCAGATTGTTGGACGCCCAGAATATCACCAGCACCTCGTATTTCCAGGTCTCTCATAGCAACTTTCATCCCTCCACCATGACCTGATGATTCAATCAAAGCATACAGGCGTTTTCTAGCAAGCTCGGGCATGCGATCCCCTTTCGAGGTGAGAAAGTAGGCATAGGCTGGTCGATTCCAACGACCTACTCTACCGCGCAGCTGGTAAAGATCGGCCATGCCAAATTGATCAGCCCTATCGATTAAAATAGTATTGGCATTGGGGATGTCTATCCCATTTTCTATGATGGTGGTAGCCACGAGGATGTCGGCATGACCACTTTTAAAAGAGTGAAAGACAGCATCGATTTCCTCAGAGGCCATTTGCCCATGACCTACAACAATGCGCGCTTGAGGGAGCAGTTTTTGCAGCTCCTCTTTCACTTGAAAGATCGATTCGACACGGTTATGAATAAAATATGACTGGCCATCACGGGATAATTCTCTTAAAAGCGCATTTTGAATAAGGGCAGGGTCTCTGTTTGCCAAAATGCTTTTAATAGGCAATCTATCTTGGGGAGGGGTGTTGATCACGGAAATTTCTTTTGCCCCAATAAGAGATAGATAAAGAGTCCTTGGGATCGGGGTAGCCGAGAGGGTTAGGCAGTCCACGCCGAGTTTAGCTTTTTTTAAGTGTTCTTTAGCTCGAACACCAAAACGCTGCTCTTCATCGATGATGATAAGCCCAAGGTCTTTAAATATAACATCTTGGCTAATGATACGATGGGTGCCTATCACGACATCAACGGTGCCTGCAGCGATTTGTTTGACGGTTTCTTTCGTTTCTTTGGCAGACATAAAACGAGATAACACAGCGACCCTCACGGGGAAGTTGGCCATTCTTTCTGTAAAATTTTCAAAGTGTTGCACTGCAAGTAATGTCGTTGGAACAAGAACCGCTACCTGCTTTTTGCCGTCAAGGACGGCTTTAAAGGCAGCGCGCATAGCGACCTCTGTTTTGCCATAGCCCACATCACCACAGATGAGTCTATCCATGGCTTTCAAAGAGATCATGTCTTGTTTGACCTCTCCAATGGCTCTGAGTTGGTCTTCTGTTGGAACAAAAGAGAATTCTTCTTCAAAAAGAACCATATCCTCAGAATCTATGTCGAAAGAGAATCCCCCGCGGATCTCTCTTTGCGCGCTGCGCTCGAGCAGCTCTTTCGCGTAGCCGATGATCGATTTTTGTGCTTGTACGCACGTTTTCATCCATTTATTCGAGCCGAGGGAACTCAGTGTTGGTGTCTGTTCCCCAGAACCGATATAACGGCTGATAAGGTGAGATTGTGCGATGGGGACAAAGAGCTTGCTGGCGCTGGCATATTCTATCGTGAGATATTCCGAGGGCTCTCCTAGGTGATTGGTTTTGTGTTCTACGCCGAGAAATTTTCCAATCCCATTGTGAAAATGTACGACGATATCCCCCGGGCAGAGCTCATGAAATTCAGAGGCGGGTGTATGATGCGTGCTACGCCACTGTTGCCGGCGTGGTTTATACCGATGAGTCATCTCAGTTTGAGGGAGGATTATCAGGTGGGTATCTTCCAGGACAAATCCTGAAGTTAAGTAGCCCCGATCAAAAGAGGTGTTTTTCGGTAGGGTAATATTTTGCTGAGACAGCCTTTGTTGCAGCTTATTTTCTTCTGCTTCAGATCCACTTACAAAATGCAGTTCGACAGTGGATGCAGAAAGGCGTGAAAGGGAGGATAGAAACTCATCGGGATGGATTGCTTGCTTATTATCGGGTAGGGATAAAAAGTCGGGAATCTCCATAAAGGGGTGGCGCCAGCGCTCGGTTTTCAGTTCAATGTCAGCAAAAGAAAAAGATAGGGGCTGTAGCGGGTCTTTTCCTGAATAAAAGCTTCTTCCTTTTCTTTTTTCCATCTGGACGGTAGAGAGCTCTTCTACTGCATGGTGTGAAAAAAGCAGTTTTTGTAAGGAGTCTATTGCATTGATATGTTCTTTCAGAGAGGAAAAGAAAGGGGTTTTGCTTCCTGGTAGATCTTGGAGTTTCACGTGATGGTCTTCTATATTCAGCAGCTCATTAAAGACTACCAGAGTGTTGCTGCCTAGATAATCCCACAATAAAGAAGGTCTCTTCTCTTCTTTTAAACAGTGCCACTCTGATGCAGGACTTAAGAAGAGCTTGTCTACTTTCTGAATCGATTTTTGGCTGATAGGATCATAGGTTCTGATCGTCTCTAGAGTGTCGCCAAAAAAATCTAATCGATAGGGCTCGATCGATGAGATGGGGAAGATATCTATAATGCCGCCGCGGATGGCAAATTCCCCTTTTTCTGAGGCAACAGGTGTTTTTTTATAGCCGAGAGTAATGAGTAAATCACCGAGTTTAGCAAAGGGAAGATGGTCCCCTTTTCTCCACTGATGGCATAACTTTTTAATCGTCTCAGGGTGGAGCGTTCGCTGTAACAAAGCCTGGAGAGAGCAGTGGATTATTTGAGGGGTGTTTGCATGAACGAGGCTATATAATATTTCTAGTCTTTTACCTGTAATATCGGAGCTTGGTGCGATCTCTTCTCCTGGAAGAGTCTCCCATGGAAGCAGATCCATCACCCCAGAGGTCTGAAAATAAGTCAGGTCATCGAGGAGGCGATCTTCTCGAGCTCCTGAGATGATGACCACATGTTTGCCCGTAGCCTGCGCCGCAAGCAAGCATACAAGAGCTTTAGGCGCATCCCAAAGGCCTTCTATAAGAAGGCTGGTGTGCTTCAGCGCTTCATGATAAAAGAGATGCAAAGAGGGGCTTTGTAAGATCTTATCAATCATAGCGATTTAATCATTTGTTTGGCTTTGATAAAGGCCTCTTCAAGACCGTTAAGCATCGATCCCCCTGCTTGAGCACTTTCCGCTTTACCCCCTCCTTTCCCACCGATGAGCGGGGCAATTTCTTTAATGATATTGCCTGCATGGACCCCTTTTATGACAGCCGACTTGGACGCAGTGACCATAAGATGACATTTTTCATTTTCTTGGCTTGCTGCTATGATCACCAGAGGTTTTGTTGTATTCATGAGATCCTCGATCAGTTGCTGCATATCTTGGGGTGCAACAGGCATGATTTGTGCAATCACAAAAAGATCTCCAATCGGCTCGGCTTTATTGGCGATATCAAGGGCTAGGTGTTTTATATTCGAGCGTTTCATTAATTTGATTTCTAAGGACATCTGTTTATGCTCTTCTATCACATGGCTCAGCTTTTCTATGAGTTGGTTTCCAGGCGCTTTTATAAGAGCTGCCGCTTGTTGGAGAAGGTTCTGCTGGACATAGAGCCATTCATCCGCTTGCTTTCCTGTAACCGCTTCGATTCTTCTGACCCCAGCGGCTATGCTGCTTTCTTTTTGGATGCGAAAGACTCCAAGCGATCCAGTCTGCTTTGAGTGCGTGCCGCCACAAAGTTCTTTAGAAAAGTCCATGTCAACCACTCGTACTGCGCTGCCGTATTTCTCTCCAAAGAACTGTTTAATATCGGAGCGTTTTTGAGCGTCTTCATAGGAGATTTCGTAATCAGATATAGAATGGTTATCCCGAATTTTTTCATTAACAATCTGCTCGACTTGCATAAGCTCATCAGAAGAGAGTGGTTTGTGGTGATTAAAATCAAAGCGCAGTCTTCCTTCCTCTACAAGAGAGCCGGCCTGTTTAATATGACTGCCCAGAACTTTTTCTAGAGCGTAGTGTAATAGGTGAGTGGCTGTGTGGTTATTGGCAATGTTTTGTCTTCTTTTCCTATCGACAAAGGCTCGTACTGGTTCCCCTAAAATCAGGTCTCCCGAATTGAGTATTCCTGCATGTACAATCACATCAGGATAAGGACTTGTGCAGGATGTCACAGCAAAATGGGCTCGTGCATGCGTGAGGACTCCTAGATCACCAACCTGACCCCCTTTTTCCGCATAAAAGGGGGTTTCATGTAAAATCACAAGTCCTTCTTGTCCTTGTTTTAGCATCTCGACAAACTGCCCATTATGAATTAAGGCCATGATGGTGCCTTCTCCTTCGATAGAATGAAATCCGGTAAATAGCGATTTACCGTGTTTGGCGGTGAAATCTTGAAAAAGAGAGGGTTCCGCTTCTTGACTATGGGTTGTTTGCGCACTCCGTGATTTTTCTTTAGCTTGTTGCTCAAGTAGTTGGTATGACTCTAAATGGACATCGACGCCTGTATCTTTGGCAAGAAGCAGAATTTCTTCTAAAGGAAAGCCATACGTGTCTTTGAGTTTAAAGGCTTGCTCGCCGGTAATTTGTTTGATGGGACTATCTTTTGCCTCATCAAGGACTTGTTGTAATAGGTTGCCACCACGCTTGAGTGTTTTAAAAAAGGATTCTTCTTCCAGTGTCAGGATTTCTGCTATACGGTGTTGAGCAGAAACTAGCTCCGGGTAATCTTGCCCCATCGTATCAATCAGGCGAGGTAAGATTTTTGCAAGAAACGGTTCTTGCTTATCTAGTGCTTTACCATAACGCACGGCTCTTCTAAGGATCTTACGCAGGACATAACCTCTTTCGATATTGCTTGGCTGAGCGCCATCTGCAATAGCAAAAGATAAGGATCTGATGTGGTCGGCAATCACGTGGAACGCGGGAGCTGTGTGAAGGTCGTCAGGGTGGTATGTTTTGCCGGTCACGTTTTCGATTTGCGCAATGATACTTCTAAAGATGTCTGTAGCAAAGACGTTATCTACATTCATTTTTAAAGAAATGATCCTTTCAAGGCCAGCTCCTGTATCGATCGATTGTTTGGGTAAATTCGTTAGGTGTCCCACGCTGTCTTTATTAAACTGCATGAAAACAAGATTCCAAAATTCCAAGTACCTTTCTCCGCTTAGATCTTCTTTAGGAGAGGGGGCATTGCTATATTTTGATCCCCTATCAAAAAGCAGCTCTGAGCAAGGACCGCACGGCCCTGTATCTCCCATCGACCAAAAGTTGTCTTTTTCTCCCATGAGAATGATTTTTTTTTCAGGCACCCATTTTTTCCAAAATTCATAAGCTTCCCTATCTTCTTGAAAGACAGTGACCCACACGTGCTCAGGGTTTAATTGGAATACCTCAGTGGTTACTTGCCAGGCAAATTCAATCGCTTTTTCTTTAAAGTAGTCTCCAAAGGAGAAATTTCCAAGCATTTCAAAAAAAGTGAGATGACGTGTTGTATGCCCGACATTCTCTAAATCGTTATGCTTGCCGCCCACTCGAATGCATTTTTGCGATGTGGTAGCTTTTTTAAAATCTCTTGAGCTCTTTCCGAGAAATACGTCTTTGAATTGATTCATTCCAGCATTTGTGAATAGAAGTGTGGGGTCTTCATGGGGAACGACAGAAGACGAGGGGATAATGCTGTGGCCGTGATTTTTGAAGTATTGGAGAAAATTTCTGCGTATTTCTTGAGAAAGCATAGGATCGATCCTTTGGATTGTGCGATGTCTGAGTAGCAGTCTAACACAGTAAGTCAGCAAAAGTCAAAAACCTGCTTGAGGATTTAATCTGAAAAAAGCATAAGATAGCTCTTGTTAAGGAAAAAATTGATTTTTATGATCCTCCTTTTTCTTCTTTTGGCTGTAGCTCTTTTGTTTGTTTATCGGTCTTTATATAAGGTCGCTTTGCTTCTGATTTTTGTAGTGGTCCTGCTTTGTGTAGGGGATTTAATGTTTCATATGACCTCAACCGTTGATATGAGGTGGTAAGATGCCATGAACTTGCAAAACCGAATGTACCAGGTCCTAGTAATCACTTTTTTATCTATTCTGCTTTTGGTGGTATGTGGTGGCTATTTTGTCGAATTTATTTTGCATCACCCACCTTGCTCTTTGTGCTTGCTGCAAAGGATCCCGATGATAGCTAGTGCGATCTGTTTGTTGATTCATCTTAGAGAGCAAACCTTAAAAAGTCTCGGAGTTTGTTTGGTATCGGCCTTAGCGGGAGCGATGATCGCTCTTCGACAAAACTCTCTTAAATTCTGCGGAGGTAAGTCGATGCAGCCTGTTGTTTTAGGGCAAACCCTTCCTTTTTGGGCCCTGCTTATTTTTGCAGGCTCAATGATTGGAATTGCCGTACTTTTACTGCTCAAAGACTCCTGTCCTTTTTATCCAGTAAGCAGAGGGGTATTTCGTCTGTATTTCTCTTTTTTGCTGGTCGTGGTCATCATAGGAGCTTTTTCTGTTCTATTGGATCGAGGGTTTACTTTCTAAGGGGTCGTTTTACAGAATCTCGGATATTGCATGGAAGGAGGAAGGGGAATATGTCAATAAGTGATTCATTTACATGTATTGGGATACGCACAAGAGAAGTCGCACGGGTCGGCGTCCATCAAGTGCGTCATACTGCTTGCTCTACAGTCGCTTTTGCGACCAGAGCCTTTACGGGTGGCGCCGTTTTTACGGGAATAGGGGCTGTCATTACCGCTCAGATAACAGGCGCTGTCGTTGTTGTGTCGGCCGGTATAGGCGGGATTATCGGGACGGCTGCAAGTGCAGGTGTCGGAGCGATAGCGGTGACATCGGGTGCTATTATTACCTCACTTATAACTGGGAATGTTGTAGGTGATATCGCTGGGGGGGATCTTGGTATCGAGCTTCCTGCTGTACTTGCGATAGCTCTGTCTGCACGTACGGCTATCTATGTAGGTAAACAGGTGGGCAGAAAAGCCGCACATGCATCTACCTGGCTCGTCTGTAAAATAACACATGCCACGGGACATGTCATTCAGAGTGTCGCTTCGACGGCAGGAACGAGCTTAGATAAGATATTAGAGGTGTCAGATCAGGTCCTTATTCGGGTAGACCTAGAGGGGCTCTAGTCGCTGTTTTTGATTTCTCTGATATCAGTCATCACTTGTTGCGTGTGTTCTGTATTTGGGTTCTCTATATAGGTATCTAAGTCTGTCGATAGTTTGTTTTTCAGCTCTGCGAGATGCTTATTTACCATCCCGTTTGCAGCCTCTTGCATGACAGATAAAGACGATTGCATGACCTTAACATACTGGTTTTTTTGTGCGTCAAAGGTGGAGTTTTGGACTTCACGAAAGCTTTTTTCAAATAGATCCACGCTCCTTTGGAAATCTTTTCGGTAGGAGGGTTCTTCTGGTGGGCGATTTGAACTGGAAATTTCCATAACTGTCTCCTTGTGTAATTAAAAGTTTTTATATGTACTATTCAGATATATTAATCAAGGATAGGGTTTTTATCTTCAATATGCTGATGGTATCTTCTATATTGTGTTCAGGAGCCTTATGGGCGGCAGATTCCTTATTTCTTGCAGAAGAAGCCTCTTCTCGTCGTAGCAAGTCTGCTCAGGAGATATCTAAAGAACTCGATGCGTCTTGCTATATACACAGCCCAACGGCAAGGCTCATATAAAAGGTCTTAATGCTTACGGAGGAGATCATGGGACCCAGGGTAAGGTAAGTGTAGCAAGCACCTTTAGTGCTGAGTTAGGTGTTGAAGTGAGTCTCAACCAAAAGTGGGTTATTGCAACCGATATTGTCTATACATGCTTGAGTAAAAGTGCGTTTAAAGGCAATCCCGGCACCTCGATTATAGGAGATGTAGCTCTTCTTGGGCTTCCCTCTTCAGATCACCTGTCTCCTTCTGTCGAATATAATGTAAAGAGCTCATCAGGTTTTATCGGTGGAGTCTGGTTTTTCGTTACAGGGAGAAATAGTTCTAAATTTGCCGGCTTGGTGCTAGCTTATACTCAGTTATTTTAACCAATAAGCAGGTGCTCATTTTTTTAGGGTCTTCTATAGCGGTTTTAGAGG
>CAMDPQ010000026.1 GCA_945905275.1 Chlamydia trachomatis | reverse complement strand
ATCAGAGGCTAGATGTTGTAGGTATTTTTCAATCACCGCGCGTAACCCTGCTATAGCGACACTTCTCGCTACTACAATTTTTTAGCTTTTTTACTGCTAAAATGCAAACAAAATACAGATTTAAAAAGTAAACTACAGGATTTATGTAGTAAAGAACAGGAAAAGACTCAAGGAAGTAGCCTGTCAGTATACTATTAGGTATCTTGTGAGGTGATCCTTCCAAAGATCAAAGGTTAGCATGGGAGTATAATTGTACCGATTATATCGGCTATAAGAAGAAAGTAGAAGGGATCAGATGATTATCCGTGGAGAGGGCATATCCTATGAGGAGATGTTCAGTAGGGTAGGGGCTCGTAGTCACTACTCATTCACTTGTGGTTGTTATCGGCTTGGTGGATTCAATGGTCAATGTGTAATTTGGCTTCATCATATTCTGTGTGTCTAGATCCTTTATCTTGAGAGTAAATATGAAGGTATTCGCTGAGCTCAAGCCGTTTACTCGCATCGGTGTAGTGAGGGTGCATGTGCATGTCTTATTGGCGACTGAGATTTCAGTCTTGGATTTTAGGGCTGGGTTGTTGTAATCGACTAATATACAATCTGGGAATACACATGTTTTAGTAAGTATATTGAGTAGGGTTCCTTCGGTAGCCTGAGAGAGTAGGAGCATAATCGGAAGAGTTTGCGTCTCTATCGGAAGAGTTTGCGTCTCTTGATCAGCGAATATGGGCTTGAGCTTGTCCTGCAGCGACTGGATGAAAGCGGGCTCCGTCTCTTCTTTATTGATCACACCCCTGTTCTTTTGATCCAGTGAGACGCATTCGCCATCTAAGTAATAGGTTAGTTGCCCTGTATCTCCCCCTCCTCGATCTATTAGATCTTTTTGCAATTGAGCGTGTACCTTGTCTTTTGTATATGTTTTGTTATCTATGAACGTGCCATTTATTGTATACACCTGCCCTGGTCTGAAGGTCGATAAGAATGTGTTTACCTGAGCTTCCTTGCTGAATGCCTCAGCGGCTGTATCCGGACTGCGTTCGCTTAATATCTGTAAAAAACCGAAAGAAGGGTGTTCCAAATCGAACTTAAGGGGTGCTTCGGTTGGCACGAATTCCTTGTGATGGAGTGCCTGTAGGGAGCTGAAAAGTGCTGACATGTTGTCATCAGGCAGAGTTGTCTTCCCTATGTTCGTGGATATTGCTTTTAGGGTCTCTAACTTAATGGCTTTTAGTTGTGTTTCGCTTAGAGCCTGAATGTGAACTGTAGAGAGAGCCTGAATGTGAAGTGGAGAGAGAGCCTGAATGTGAACTGCAGAGAGAGCCTGAATGTGAACTGCAGAGAGAGCCTCAATCTGCTCTGTAGAGAGAGCCTGAATGTGAACTGTAGAGAGAGCCTGAATCTGCTCTGGAGAGAGAGGCTGAATCAAGGCTTGAGCCGCAGATTCATTGTTAGCCGTGAGATTGATTAATCCATCTAAGGATAGGCCGGTAGGAAGAGTCCCTGGTATGTGCTGATTATTGAACGCCTCTTGCACTGCTTTGCGTAGAAGTTCTGGGGCTGCTTCTTGGTCAGTGCCATTCAATTCTTTATACCATTTTGCATTCTGACTGTTAAATAGGCAGTGTTTAGCTACCGACAAGATGACTATTCCTGCAGCTACACCTAATAGCGTTGTTGGTGGAAATGCGGTAAGTGCTGTGGTTACTCCTAATAGTGTAATACCTATCGCAGCAATCACGCCTATGGCTAAGCCATTAATAACCTTATCCAGGGGGGAGCCTCGCATCAACAAAGGCTTGTTATCGTCAGCGATCCTTCGCAACGCTGTCATTGACATTTGTTCTGAAGGTGTGGATGTAAGGGATATGTTTCTGGCTACTACGTTCACTAAAATAAGCCTATATTTTATATTTATACCTTTATTATCCTTCTAATTTATTAATTTCATGTAAATTTCATCGTTAAATTAGAAATAAATGAATTTTAGTAATTATCATGAATTAACTAATTACGTAGATAACAATCTAAGATACTAACCGTCATCGCTTTAAGTACTTAACTATAATTTAGTTTTAAAGTAATTAAACTTTAATTAAAATAAGGTTTTTGAAGTAATAGTTAAATGATGGCGGTTTATTATGGATTTGCATGAGGAATTAGAGCAATTAAAAACAAGGTTCCAGTATGAGATTTCAAAAAAAGGCCGTTCTAACTTGACGGTTGTAATGCAAGATACAATTAGGATTTTTGAAGGTTTTAAAGCTGCTTTAATTCAATGTAAAGATGTCGAAGAAAGAGATCAACTCATCGCTATGACGAAAGAACTGCAAGCATTTTTAGCTCTCCAATCAAAACAAATAGCGGAAAAAGAGGGGATAAGTGAGGAGCAACTGCGTGCTCAGGGAGAGAATCCTAATAACTATTCTCCTGCAGAGTGGAGGGCTTTGGAGGCTATGAAAAGTCGGATAGCAGAGGGTGGTCAAGAGATACGAGAATCTGCGATACGTCATAAGCAAGGGACTCGGCCTAACCCATCACCAGCGGCTAACAAGGTGAAATCAAAAAGAAGGGACCGCTGGCTTCGTAGCTAATATGCTATAGGTGTGACTAGGATCGTTTGATTTGGGGGGCTCGCTTTTCCGTCATGCACTCTTTATCGATGAGGATTTCTTGGATCGTAGGATCCGAGGGAACATCAAACATTAGATCAAGTAAGAGGCTTTCTACAATCATGCGTAGGGCTCTGGCTCCTGTGCCTGTCAGTTTCGCTTTTTCTGCCATGCAGCGTAATGATTCATCTGTAAAAGAGAGCTTGACATTCTCTTCTTGGAACAGGTGCTGATATTGTTTGGTAATCGCATTCTTTGGTTTGGTCAGAATATCAACCAAGTCCTCAGTTGTTAGCTCATTGCAGTTCGCTATACTGTTAAAACGGCCTACAAATTCTGGAATCATCCCGAATGCGATGAGGTCTTCAGGCTCTACTTTAGAAAGCAGGTAGTTGGTCTCATGGATGTCGTAGCTTTTCTCTTCGGATGTATCAAAGCCAATGGTCGTCTTGCCTAGCCGTTTTGCAATCATTTTATCAAGGTGTACAAAAGCACCTCCTACGATAAATAGGATGTTCTCGGTGTTCACTTTGATGTATTCTTGGTTAGGATGCTTACGACCTCCTTTAGGAGGTACGTTAGCCACGGTGCCTTCTACGATCTTCAGAAGAGCCTGCTGGACACCTTCACCCGAAACATCACGTGTAATCGATACGTTGCCGGTGGTCTTGCGGAGCTTATCGATTTCATCGATATAGATGATCCCCGTTTCTGCTCTTGCAATATCATAGTCGGCCGCTTGCACAAGACGTAAGACGATGTTTTCCACATCTTCTCCGACATAGCCTGCTTCAGTCAGTGTCGTTGCATCTGCAATCGCAAAGGGGACATCGAGTACTTGAGCCAGTGTTCTTGCCATCAGAGTCTTTCCCGAGCCTGTAGGGCCCAGAAGCATGACGTTTGATTTGCTGTAGTCGGCGCTTCCTTTCTTGCTAATTGCAAGAATTCTTTTGTAGTGGTTGTAGACAGCGACAGAGATGGTTTTTTTTGCCTTTTCTTGCCCAATCACATACTCATCTAAAGCCGCTTTAATTTCACGAGGCTTGAGTAGCTTTAGCTCATGAGTCATCGGTTTTTTTTCGATGATTTCCATGCATAATTTAATGCATTTATCGCAAATAAAAGAATCTGGTCCTGCAATGAGTTTTTCAACTGCTTCTTCAGGTCTTCCACAGAATGAGCATAAGGATTGCTCTTTGGTTTTTTTTGTCATACATTCTCTTTATAGGCTGAAATATTAACCTGCTTTGACAGGCTGAACCGTAATTTTATCGATTAGACCATATTCACGGGCCTGTTCGGGGTCCATAAAATAATCTCGTTCAGAATCTTCTAAGATTTTATCGATTTTATGACCTGTTGATTCAGAAAGGATTCGTGCGCACATTTGTTTAAGAATCAGAATTTCTTGGGCTTGCAAAGCAATGTCTGCAGAGGTTCCTGTAACGCCGCCGCTGGGTTGGTGAATCATAATCCGGCTGTTAGGTAGGGCATACCGTTTGCCTTTGGTTCCCGCAGAAAGAAGGAGAGCTCCCATGGAGGCGGATTGACCTAAACAGTATGTGTTAATGTCGTATCCCATGAATTGCATGGTATCGTAGATCGCAAGGCCTGCTGTGATAAGCCCTCCAGGCGAGTTGATATACATATTCACATCTTTTTTAGGGTCTTCGGCACGTAAAAATAAAAGCTGGGCAATTACGGTATTAGCGACTTGATCATTAATTTCTGTGCCGATAAAAATAATGCGGTCTTTCAGCAGGCGTGAGTAGATGTCCATCGCTCTTTCGCCGCGTCCTGTGTCTTCTACAACGTACGGAATTGAATACATATAGTGCCCTTCCTATTTTTTGTGAACGTTCGGTTTTACATATCCTTGTGAACAAACATTATATTGCTTGCTTGGACTAAATAATGCAAGTCCAGCAAGCAATCATTTTATCCTTGAGGACAGTGTGCAATCACATATTCAGCAGCTTTTTCAAGTACGAGTTTAGAAAGCGCTTCCGCTTGTTTTACGTTTGGGTTTCCATGGAAATGAAGCATTTGATCCGGATCCATTAACATTTCTAGAGGGGTAGAAGAGGCACTTGGTAAGTCTGTAGGGCTGACTGAAATCTTTGCGTCCGTGATAATTTTACGGCATAGGTAAAACATTCTAACGGCTTTATTGGACTGCTGGTAGATCGAGTCGAGGGTTTTTTTTCTTTGTTCCCCAGAAAGAGCTCCCCAGTATTGTTGAAAGTGTGCATCTTGACCGAGCTGACGCATTCTGAATTGCGCTTCTTTTTCTATTAAACTTGGAGGAAGATCAAAAGGGTATTGTTCAATTAAAAAGTCATTGACCTGGTTGTGTAATTTCTCTTTGACGTGATCATCTGCTTGTTTATTGAGTAGTTTTTCGATAGCTGTAGTCAGCTCTTCTTGCGAGTTAACCCCTAATTTTTGGATGAAATCCTCTGTCACTTCAGGTAGAGTGCATTGTTCGATGGCATTGATTTTCAGACGTACTTTCTGCTCTTTGAAGTTTTCTTTATCCTTGGTGTCTGGATCGGGACGGCTGATCCCTTCCATTTCATCATGAAGATGTTTGCCGATAACAAGCTCTTTCATCCAATCTGCCATATACTTAGAGGCAACTTCAAAGCGTGTATCAGAAAATACTTGTTTTTGGGGGTCTTCGTCAATGGCATGCATGTCGAGTAGGATGAAATCTCCTTCTTGGACCGGCCTATCTTGTACTGGTTTCCATGTAGCAAAGAAAAAGAGGATCTGTCTGATTGTTTCTGTGATTTTTTCCTGATCTACTAAAGGACGTTCGACCGGCTTTGGATGGAACATTTGTGGGTCAATTGCTGGTATGGTAGGTTCGGTTTCAAAACGTAAAGACAGTACTGCCCCTTCATTCGAATGACTTTTCATGTCATAAGTTACACGTGTTTCTCGACTGAGTAGGGGAATCTTAGCGAGTTTTTCACACTCTTGAAAAGACAGGTCTGCAATCGCATCTTTCCATTTTGCATCGAGGTCTTTACTGAAATTTTTCACAATTAAAGCATCTGGGGCTTTTCCCTTACGGAATCCAGGAAGAGTTACTTCTTTAGCAATTATTTTAATCGCCTTGGTTTTAGCAGAGGCAATAAGTGCAGGTGTTGCATGGACTTCAAATTCTATGTAGCAAGCAGGTTTTTTGTGGATACTGAATTGTACTAGGTTATTACTGAGCTCTTGCACTGGCTCTATTGACTGTTCCATGATTGACTCCTTGAGATGCTTATGAATTAGTATTTGAGATCATAGCGGGTAATGAGGCTCGAACTCATGACCCTCACGTTGGCAACGTGATGCTCTACCACTGAGCTACACCCGCAAAAAAAATAATAGATTTATGTTATCAAAAAAAGCGGGTAATGAGGCTCGAACTCATGACCCTCACGTTGGCAACGTGATGCTCTACCACTGAGCTACACCCGCAGATAACAAAACGAAGAGGATAGTAATCGGTTGCCTTTTTTTCACCAAGTATTTTTATTTTTTCTTCTGCTGACCTATAAAAAAAAGAAATGACTTAGCGATTTTCTCTTGCGAATGGATCAGAAAAAATGTAAAAAGCATTTACTACTTTAGGTCAGTACCTGTAAATATAGATCCCAGTAGAAGATTTGAAAATACCAGAACCCTAGCGGCAGTAATATGTTAAATTTTCGTAAGTTAAAGCAGGATTTTTCTTCAACGATTGTGAAAGAAGGTAAGGAGCTTTTTGACTTGCAAAAAGTAGTCTCAGCTAAGCTTGTTCATCTTGACGGAAAGACGATGAAGGTCAGTGCGAGGGTTTTGGGTCAGTACGACAATTGTTATGAAAGTGAAATCGAGATCGACAGGGGTGAGTGTGAAACCATCGATTCTGACTGTGATTGCCCGTATAATTATGATTGTCAGCACTTGGCAGCTGTCTTATTCTACCTCGAAGAAAATATAGATAAAATTTTAGTAGAATACTCCAAGGCTACAGATCTTGATGAGGTCGCTGAAAAAAATGAAATCGATGATGATGTAAAGAGTGAGCTTATCGAAAAGTTAAAGGCGGCTGAAACCAAAGAGGTTCATAGGCAGGAAGGGCTGTATCAAAAGCAGGTCTTGCAGGAGTATGTCGCTTCAGCACAGCTTCTTGCAACTTCTCCCTTTTTTCGAGCCAAAGAGAAGCTTGTGATCGATAAAGCAGAGATTAATTTGATTTTTAACATCCAGCAGTCGCAGGCTGAAGTCCAGATGGCTCTTCGACTCACTTCCCGTTCTAAGCCTCTGCATATTGCCAATTTAAGAAACTTTTTAGATGCCGTGCGATACGAAGAGCCTATTTTCATGAGTAGTAAGAAGTACGCTTTTTCGATTGATTCGTTTGATTTAGGACAGCAAGAGATCATCCGTTTTCTTATCGACCACGTCAAATTTAATGACACAAATACTTCAGAGAAGTTTTTGCGTCTTGGTTATGTAGATGTAGAAGTGATCGGGATGATAGCCGCTAGACTCTATGAGAGCGCAAGCACCCGTATGAAGCACAATCAGTATTCTTATCAGGATGAGGATTTTCCTTTGCTGCCTGGTTTATTTGATACAACTCTTGAAATGCCTGTGAAGTTTTCTCTATCTCCTGCGGTGCTCCGTTTTGATCTTGAATATATCCCCCCTCCTACCTCGAAAATTTTGATTAACCCTCTGATTGTTGTAGAGCAAAGGACTGTAACGATCGAAGAGGTTAGGTTTTTTGAATGTGCAAAGCCCGGTATGTATTATAAAGGTTCTTATTATAGATTTGCTCAGCCGATTACCCGCCTGCATTTAAAAAACCTTCGGTCTATTCGAGACATGACGATCCCGGAGCCCTTATTTGGAACCCTTGTAGAAAATTCATTACCCGAGCTTGCAGTATATGCTGAGGTATCTAATCAGCAAGCCATTGATGATTTTATTACGCTCCCTTTTGCAGGTTCTGTGGCAGCTGTATGTGATCTTACTTTTCTTAATGGTGAGCTTGACGCTGTTGTCTCCTTTATCTATGAAGGAGTAAAAATTCCTGCGATTGCCACACAACTAAGCTCTGAACATATTAGCACATTTGTGGGGTCTCAAGGGATTCTTGCAAGAAATCTTGTCGAAGAGAAACGGATTTTAGAAGATTTGTTCCAAGATTTTTTGTTTATTGCAGAAACAGGTGTCTTTGTTTCTAAGTCTGAAAAAAAGATTGTGGAGTTTATGACCGATACGATTCCTCGTAATCAGCATAGAGTGAAGTTTAATTGCCCTCAAAATCTATTAGATCAATTTATCTACGATCAAACAGAGTTTGCTCTCGTCCTTCAGCACACAGATAAAATCGATGCGTATCAGATTGATCTGAAAGTCAGTGGCTCGCTAAAAGGGGTACGCCTGGATACTCTTTGGGAGTGTATGTCTACGCGTAAGTCGTTTATAGAACTCGATGCTGGAAAAGCCAAGGGGCGAAAAGGGGTAGAGCCTGTAAAAATGTCCAAGATCTTGGTTTTGGATCTGGATAGGATTGCAGGTGTGGTTAAGATGTTTGATGAGCTCGGCATAGAGATCCTAGAAGACCGTACGCTCGTCCGTCCTTTATGGAGTCTTGCCAATATCGACGAGACACAGTTTGAAGGGCTCCCTGTTTCTTTTAAGATGGAATCCCAGCTTATGGAGATTCGCCGGCAGATGCTCGGAGAGACCACTCTTGACTTTTCCCCTTTACCTAAAGCAATTAAAGCTACGCTACGTTCGTATCAGACCGAAGGGGTTCATTGGATTGAGCGGCTACGTCTAATGTATTTGAATGGAATCTTAGCTGATGATATGGGTCTGGGTAAAACGCTCCAAGCAATCGTAGCGATATCACAGCATGCCGCCAAAAAACCAGGTCCTTCCTTAATTGTTTGTCCCACATCCCTTCTGTATAACTGGAAAGAGGAATGTCATAAGTTTAATCCCACTTTAAAAGTGGTTGTCGTCGATGGAGTTCCCTCTCAAAGGAAGAAGGTGATTGAGGGAGTGAAAAAATATGACGTAGTGGTTACTTCATATACCCTTTTACAGAAAGATATAGAAAGCTATAGGGAACATCCTTTTTCCTATGTGATTCTCGACGAGGCTCAGAATATTAAAAATCGGGGCACGCGCAATGCAAAATCTGTTAAGCAGGTGCAAGCGGAGCACCGTTTAATTTTATCGGGTACCCCCATTGAGAATTCTCTGGATGAACTGTGGAGTTTATTTGATTTCTTGATGCCCGGATTTTTAAGCACATATGAAAGATTTATGGAACGGTATATCAGGGTGTCTGGCGCGGAGCTGCAGAAGAACTTAGAGTATCTACGGAAGAAAGTAGCGCCCTTTATCTTGCGGCGTATGAAAGTGGATGTTCTAGATGATCTCCCTCCTATTTTAGATCTTGTTTACCACTGTCCTCTCTCTCCAGTCCAGCAGGAGCTATATACATCCTATGCACAGTCAGCAAGAGATGAGCTTGTTAAGCTCGTCGAAAGAGATGGTTTTGATAGGGTGCAGATCCATGTGCTTGCGACACTTACAAGACTTAAACAAATTTGCTGCCACCCGGCGATTTTTGCAAAAGAAAAAGCAGAGCCCGGTGATTCTGCAAAGTATGATATGCTGCTTGATTTGCTACAGACACTTATCGAAGGAAGGCATAAGACGGTGATCTTCTCGCAGTATACGAGGATGTTACAGATTATGAAAGAAGACTTTTTGCAAAAGGGGATTACCTTTTCTTATCTCGATGGCTCTAGTAAGAACCGGTTAGAGGTTGTGAATGAATTTAATCAGGATCCTAATATTTCTGTGTTCTTGGTTTCTTTAAAAGCGGGTGGTACGGGATTGAATTTAGTCGGTGCTGATACAGTAATTCATTATGACATGTGGTGGAACCCAGCTGTTGAAAATCAGGCGACAGATCGAGTGCATAGGATGGGTCAGAAAAGTAATGTATCAGCCTATAAACTTATTACCCTCGGTACGATTGAAGAGAAAATTGCTGAGATGCAGAAGAGGAAAAAAGGATTAGTCAAGAAAGTGGTAAGCTGCGATGATGAAGCTATTGCCAAACTAACTTGGGAAGATGTACTCGAGCTGCTTAAGACTTAAAAGGATTTTATGACAAATAGTTATCCAACACTGTTACAGGAAATGTTACGTAAAGCAGGCAGGTCTTTTCTTTCTAAAGCAGGGCAAATGTCTGGTTTATTTTCTAATGATATCGGGATCGATCTCGGCACAGCCAATACGTTGGTTTTTGTTCGTGGCAAGGGGATCGTGTTAGCAGAGCCCTCTGTGGTTGCAGTTGATGCAGAGACGCAAGAGGTGATTGCAGTCGGTCATAAAGCCAAAGCTATGCTCGGAAAAACCCCTCGTAAAATCCTTGCCGTCCGTCCTATGAAAGATGGGGTGATTGCTGATTTTGAAATTGCCGAAGGAATGCTGAAGGTTCTTATTAAAAGGGTTACCCCTGCCAGAAGCTTGATTCGTCCTAAGATCTTGATTGCGGTTCCCTCAGGAATTACTGGGGTGGAAAAACGGGCTGTAGAAGATTCTGCTTTACGAGCAGGAGCTCAAGAGGTGATCTTAATCGAAGAGCCAATGGCTGCAGCTATTGGTGTGGATTTGCCTGTGCACGAACCTGCAGCGAATATGATCATCGATATTGGCGGTGGTACCACCGAAATTGCGATCATCTCTTTAGGTGGTATTGTCGAAGCTCGATCGCTTCGTATTGCCGGCGATGAATTCGATGAGTGTATCATCAACTATATGCGGCGTACCTATAATCTGATGATCGGTCCGAGGACGGCCGAAGAGATCAAAATAAGTATCGGTTCTGCGTATGCTCTTGGAGATAATGAGCTGGAGATGGAAGTCCGAGGTCGGGATCAGGTAGCAGGGCTTCCTGTTACAAAAAGGATCAACTCGGTAGAAATACGGGAGTGTTTGGCAGAGCCTATACAGCAGATTATTGAATGTGTCAAAGCAACTCTAGAAAAATGTCCTCCTGAGCTTGCAGCCGATCTTGTAGAGAGGGGTCTTGTCCTTGCAGGAGGAGGAGCTATGATCAAGGGGCTGGATAAGGCTCTCATCAAAGAAACAGGGCTGCCGGTGATTGTGGCGCCTAATCCTTTGCTTGCTGTTTGTCTTGGTACAGGAAAAGCTTTGGAATACTTAGATAAGTTTAAAAAACGCAAGTCGATGGCGATGTAATATATTGCAGTGTTTTTTATTTCCCCGCTCACTCAACAATCAGAAAGATTTCGACTGTAGAAGTCTTTCGAATCGCAATGACTCTTTATCCATCAGCCACCTCGAGCGTTTTTCAGAGCCTGTAATTTTTTATAGGTTTTTCTCCGTGAAGTGAGGGACCAGTCTCTGTGCCATCCGTTTTTCCATCTCCGAGATACTAGGGCTTGAAGGCTCAATGTCAAGGTAGAGTCTTGCTTTACTAAAGTCCTCTTTTTGGATCCAGAAGCGAGTCAGTACATAGCAGAATGCTTTCCATTCAGATATATGAAAAATTTTTCTTTCTAGCTCCGTTTCCGATAACATGGTGCCATAGTTGAGGTTTTCTTGCTCTTTCACCTCTTCCCCCTTAGGAGCAGGTGCTGAGTATACTCTATACAGCCAAAGCAATGGTTAGGAAACAGGCATACCATTTCTTTCAGCAGCCTGTAGGACAATGGGATGTGTGGGTAATATTTTATATAGATTGGAGCGGATAGCAGAATATCTCTCCGATCTCTCTTGTTGTTTTTGATCTCCATCAACTTCCGGTGGTATGTAGGTAGGCCAAACAGTATGCGATCGGATCTGTTTTTGTACTTTTTCTATACAAGATTATTGCCCCCGGGCACATGTTTGGAGTACAGATCTAAGATCCACCTCCCTTTCATCGACAAGCATCAAGCCAAAGCACTCCCGTACTTCTTCAAGAAATACTTCGGGCTCAAGGTCTATACAAGCACAGATAAGATCTGTGCAAAGTAATGGATCATCGAGCTCGCCGCGGACCTTATGCCTATATGCTTTTCAGAACACCTCTGCCGTATCCCATAGAGAGAGGGGGAGATCTCTATGTCATTTTGGGCTATATAAGCCCTATATTCATGTCCTATCGAGAGAAATGAAGGCCTGCCAGATAAAGCCTCACATCAGGTGCACTAAAAGAATCCGTCCTATTATTCCAGAAATCTGCTGCAATAGAGCACGTAAATAGGTTTTTAATGGCTTAAAAAAGCATATTTAAAATTGTAACTTTTTTATTCTCTTCGAGATTCAAAGGGCGTTCCTCTTTTCATGTTGCAATAGGTAAGATTTGCAGGGTAAATCCAAAATATTTTTATACCGGTTTTTTAAACTAAATAAAATAATAAATAGTTTTTGTTTTTAACAATATTGTATTGTTTCTCTTGTCTTGTTATAAAACGCATTTTTATTTATAATAAGTATATGATAATAGAAGGATTTATTTATGAACCCCGTAGACTCTCAGCTCAAAACCACTTTAGAGATAACAGACGAGGTCCCTTCCTCTGAAGGATTAAAGGGTTCGCCTGCAGAGAGCTCAATATGGTCGGTGCTGAAAAACGTGGTCTCTATTATTTTTCTTCCCTATGGCTTATATAGACTGGTTCATTGGGTTGCACTGACTCTCATTGTTCCTTCTGCTAGTATGGTTGGGGCAAAACAGGAAGATTTAGACCGCACAAGAGCGTTCGGAATCTTCGTGCATTCAGAAGAGTATAATACACCTATCTCAGAGGATGATTCACAAGCAATAGCGGACTGGAAACGGGAGGGGAACTACCATCAATTACATCCGATTAGCGAGTTGACCAGGGTTGCAATTCTTGTAGATGGCATGTCCATCGATGCAATGATCATGAAGCCTAAAGCTTTTACTGATAATGGTCGATGGCTTTTGCAGGCAAACGGTAACGGTGAATATTATGAGCATTATATCGCAGGATCTAGCTTAGACAACATGGTTAATGCCTTCCAGGCCAATGCGATTCTATTTAACTACCCAGGTGCTGGTGCAAGTACGGGGACTGCGACCCCGGAAACAATGCAAAAAGCCTATCGGGCTGTTCTGAGCTATGTAGAAGGGAATCTGCAAGCTAAAGAAGTTATCGGATATGGACATTCTTTAGGTGGGGGTATTCAAGCTACAGCGCTCGTTGATCATCCTCTGAAAACAGATGTAAAATACGTGTTTATTCAAGGACGTAGCTTTTCTCGATTAAGTGAGGCAGCAGCCGGGTTTTTTCCATCTGCCATAGGGCCTCTAGCACGAGGGATCATACGGGGGCTTGGCTTAGAGATCGATGCAGCCAAAGCCATAGAAAATATACAACAATCGAATCCTGATAAAAAGTTTATTATTATACAAACGGGACATTTCCCTTCTCAGGTTTGGGCGCCTAAGCCTACTGAAGCGATTCATGATGGTGTAATCACCGCGCAAGGGGCTTTATCAGGCCATGTATCTCGTGATATACCGGTTATTTTCTGCAAAGAAACGCATAATTCCCCTTTTGAACAGCAGACCCTAACCCTTGTTAAAAATGAAGTTAATAAGGTTTTACAGTCTAGAAAACCCCCGATCTTAGATCCAGAGACATTCTAATTTCTAGACATCATTCACCCCATAAACGAAGAGGGTTGCTAGGGCATCTTACAATGATTATGAAAGCCTTTCTATGGCTACACTTTCCAGTCAGGCAGTTATTCCTTGCTTGCTTAGCAACCCATATCGAGAGCCTGGCAGACCCTACTTTTATCTGCCATAAAAGCTTCTGCTCCCCATATACTTAGGTCGTCACCTATGCCTGTTCCATTCCATACAATAGCTAGACACTGACTCGTAACCGATGTTACTATCAGGGCCGAAAGCACATATGCTCGATGCTGTTGTACGGCTGATCTGTTTTTATAGTTCTTTTTGATAAAGTGGTGTGTCAGACTCTCTGTTCTGGTAAGACAGTCAGTAAATGGTTCCACTGCCATACCGTATTGTGATAGCTCTGGTAGGTCGTTACAGAGCCTATATCTCCGATATATTGGCTTAGGTAGATGGTATTCTTTATATCCGATGGCAAAAGCTGTTTTGTAGAGGACTGCCGGAGCTCAAGCGATCTTCTGGGGGATTGATTGCTGAAGGCGCAGATCCTCGCACGCTTCTGATCCTGATTTTGTTCCCATCCATTACATTCGCTATAGAGCCATCGATCCTGTTATGGGTAAGAAAAAAATCAGTACATCGATCAAGCTCTTTGTAGGCTGCCTCTTCGGCAATGGATAAGGGGTGGCCTTTGAGGTCTCTGTTGATGGCAACAAGGGAGATGCCGACTTGATAGCTCAAGTATATAAGACCGTGTGAGGCAAAGATCACTTCGAACTGGGGGCTTTCTGAAGAGACATTGGGTGCAATGAGATCGGCATGGTCTTTTTTTTGTAGTCAAACGATAGTGGAGGCAGATGATGTCAGAATCTCTTCTGCTATCGAGGTAGTATACGCGATCTCTTTGGCTTTTTCTATAGTAGGTAGAAGGAGGGCAAAGGGGTTGGCAGATCTTTGTTTGCACTCTCTGAATGTCTTCACACTTTTGGCCTTTGTCGCATCTGTCAGCAGTAAGAAGGCTCCTGTATTTCTGATCGCAAGAATAAGCCCTTTTTTGAGATGCTCTCTCGTCAGATCTATAGCCTGATCGCCTGAGGCAATCACATGCAGGCCTCTATCGACCAGCTGTAGACTGTGGCCACAGGTTTTGCAGCAGTCGGTTCTCTTGTATGCTACTTTTCTTGGCACTCCGTACACATAGAAAAATCTTTTATCGTCGCCTGTTTGCAGTTAAAGGGTATCTTTTTAAATATACTAAAGCGGGGCCTGCAGCTCATGCAGCGGATAAAGGGGTAGCGATAGACCCTATTTGATCGGGTCAGAGAATTCTGCAAAACATAGGGAGGTATTGCTATAGGATATGTTTTCTTGGATGGTAAAATCTACCTTATCATCGAGCTCGCTTTGAAAAGCAAGGAGGTCTTATTCTGTTCCCTAAATCTCTATGTATACGCCAGTCGAGGTGTTTTATACATCGCCCCGTACCGTATGACGGACGGCTAGCCTATAGATAAAAGGGTAAAATTCCACCCCTTGCACACATCCTATGATCGAGAGGATCCTTTTTTGATGATGGAGATCAGTCTGCGATAGTGACATCGATACTCAGTAAGGTAACATGATGGGCATTTGGGCCGTAGATATCGCTGGACTGCTCTGTAAGAATCTCCTCATTTTCGGCAAGCGTCCCTTTCGCTGAGATGTCAAAATGTTCTTTAAAATCAGTAGCACTCATATGGGAGAGGGCTCCGAGTTATACGGTAACACAGCTGAGCTGTATTGCCTATTTTTCAGTAGCGAGCGTCAGGACCTTTTTTGTGAGCTGATCGATAATCCCTTGTTCATGCATAGCTGGGTTTCCTTTGCGTTAAAAATATGTTGCGCCACCTCTTGAATGGCTGAGTGTACTTGCTCTGACAGGAGCCCTGTAACATCAAAACAGCTTCCTTCAAGGGCATAGAGGATGAGCTCCTCGGGTAGATGTCCGAGCGCTTTAGCTAGCACAATGGCTTGGCTGATCGTAATGCCATGGGTTGAGGTCTTTGTTGCTTCCATCGGCAGTGGCTCGTGTAGGGCGTCGATACGGGACCATGTCCCAGAGGGACGTGATGATCTGCAGGCATCGATTACAATGACTTTTTTATGGTTTTGAAATGCCTCGATTAGGTCTGCGACATCACCACGGGATTTTTGTAGCATGACTTTGCCATGGGTTTTGATCTGCAAGGCATCAATCACAGCCCAACCGGCTCCATCATCACCACGAAAGGGGTTGCCAATACCTAAGATGAGTAATTCATTCATTAGTTTTCTCCAAGGTTAAAAAATGGGCGGAAAAGAGCGGCTCTTTCGGTGGACAAAGATATTTTTTCCAGCTATGAGGTCCGAGATTATAGCCGAAATATGCTTTGTCGCTTCGGTTTTTGAGCCTGTAGTAGCCAGGACGCTGCTCATCTTCCATGCCAATCGGCAGATCTTGTTCCGAAAAGAGTCTATCATAGATGATAACTTCATTATGCACCTTCGGTCCATACAAGGCATAACCCTCACTTTGTACTATTTGGAGTAGCCTTCTGAAGGCTCTAAGGGAGCAAATTCGTTTTGTGTATGTCATGCAAGCATCTTAAGAGGTGATTGATGGGGTCGAGCGGAGTTATATGCTGATTGGCGTTTTTCAACAAAAGTTTTTTACTTTTTGTTTTGTAGTATTTGTGTTCCATGAGGAGTTTCTTCTGCATTGGGATGAAAACCCATCTCAAACTACTTAAGAGCGTATTACTGGATGGTTAAAGAACCATCATCCCTTGCTATGGATCAGCTATCAGACAATTTATACGTATAGGAGGAAAGAGGGGAAGCTTTGAGCTGTTTTGTATAAAAATGTAAGACACGGTGGTAAAAAGTATAAGAGATACAGCACCACGGTAGGAGGTATGCACTGTATACCAAGGCATGTTGCTCGGGAAGAAGATGTTATTATCCGAGCTGGTCATCAATCTCAATACTCACCATAAACCCTCTGTTTACGACACATTTGAACCGTCTGAAGCGAAAAGGATTGCAGATAGGTTTACTATCCAGTGCACCCCAAAGCATGGTAGCTGGTTGAATAGGGCTGAAATAGAATTAAGTCATTTAAGTTGGCAATGTTTAGATCGAAGGCTGGGTGAAGAGGCAATCCTTGCTGAAGAAGTAAGAGCTTGGACTAAGGAAAGAAGTGAGAATCAAATAATAGCGAACTGGCAATTTAGAGCGGCGGATGCAACAGTATAATTAAGGAAGCTCTACCCAACAATTTAATTGGAACCATGTACTAGACACGCACCATTTACTTTTCAGTAAAAATTGTAGTCGCACACATTGCTATCACTTTTTAAGGACATACGTAATTTTCTTCCCACTCATTTACAGCTTTAAAAGCTCTAATTAACATTTTTTTACCGGTAAAAGATGATGGTATTTGACCAGCAGCCCTAACCTTTCGCTAAATAAAAAAAATTGACATAACCCCCCTTCCTGCCGTATAAAGTAATTAATTTACACACCAAACCCTGAAGAGCTCTATGTCAAAATCCCCTTTTTTTTCCGTACTTGCACTAAGCAGCCTATACCTCATGAACCTCCAGGGAGATAGCCCATCTGAGGAAATCTGTGGCACAGCACCCAAGCCCATGCGTATCACCACCCGTCATATCGAAGGCAACGGTATAGGATATAATAGAGGGTACACTACGATCGAAGGGTTTTTAGCCCCTTATCAATACGACAGATGGATCCCTTTTGTAGACCTGCGAGGGCACGTGCTCAACGATGGGCAGCTGGCTGCCAACGCAGGCGTAGGCGTCCGTTATAAGAGTGATGCTCGCATCTGGGGAATAAACAGCTATTACGACTACCGCAACAGCCGCCACTACCATTATAATCAGGTGGCATTAGGTTTTGAGTCCCTAGGAAAAATTTGGGATTTTCGGTTGAACGGATACCTCCCGGTGGGAGCAAAAACCAGCCATGCTTATGGATGGCAGAATGATACCCTACAAGGGCATCAGTGGATCTTAAAAGCAAAAAGAGAGTTTGCTATGCAAGGATCCAGCGGTGAAGTAGGCTTTCATTTGGATCATTTCCCAAAGGTACCTTTATATTTTGCAGCAGGCCCCTATTACCTGCAAGGCAAGGGAGATCCTGCATGGGGAGGGCAGCTAAGAGCGGCACTGGAGCTCTCTGAAACGTTACGAATAGAAGGCAATACCTCCTACGATAACCGGTTTCAATGGGTAGGCCAGGGTCAAATTAGTTTAATAATCCCCATCGGCCATAAAAAGCAGATTAAAAAAACAAACAAGCCCTGCTCTCGTGTGATTGCTTTAGAAAGAAGAGCTGTGCAAAAAGTGGATCGTTTTGAAATCATCCCGGTAGATACACAAAAAAGAACCGCGGTAGCAATAGACTCTGCTACAGGCAAGCCCTATTACTTCTCCAATGTGGCTGCTGGAGGGCATTCTAACGGAACAGTACAGAACCCTTTTGGGCAATTAGGCGAAGGTCTAGCACAAGTGAGCGGTAGACCTGGAGCTATTGTATACGTGTCTGGAGGAGAGCCCTTCGATGCCCAAAAAGAGAATTTGGACGGGTATACTCTGCCCCCAGGCACAAGTCTTCTTGGTGCAGGCATAAGCCACTCATTACCGACCCAATTTGGTTCGATCTTACTGCCCTCTGGTGGGAGTACTCCCCAACTTACAAATTCCCAATCCAGCACAGAACAAGATCTATCTGCAGTCTTGCATATGGAAGATTACACAACAGTCTCAGGCGTGAGTATCATTGGATGCCCTGTGATTGGAATTCAAAGTGCTGGCTATAATGCGGGCAGGCAAGTCGAAGGGGTACAGATTAACAACGTATCAATAACCTCTGAATTGTATCCTCCCGAAGAAGATAATGTAATAACGGATAATGATATATATTGGAATAATTCTAATTACGCTGGTATCCGTCTGAATGCAAAAGACTCCCAGATTCGAGGTGCTAATGTCAAATTGCACTTGTTGAATCACGGCGCAACAGGGATTGCTGTAACAGGATCTGGTTCTGTCACCAGATCTAGTGTCCGCGTGAGCTCTGTTGCAGGAGATGCCATAGGGATGAATGCTAAAGGGTGGGCAGTGGTGCGCAATCAAGTGGCTGTAGAGAGTCAATCAGGATCAGCTGAAGGGGTAGGATATGTGGCTGATTCTTCATCTGGAGAGATCAGCAGTCTCACTGGTAATTATATTACCATTGAATCAGGTGAAGATGTCTATGGATTAAGAGTTCAAACAGACGCTGATTCCTGCACGATGGATCTTATCAATAATCAGATTACAATTTCCGGTGTCACCGGTTCTGCTTACGGGATTAATCTGGATATAAAAAATTCTGACTGCACAGCTAACATCTCGAATGACAGTCATCCTATTTCTGTATCCACGACTGGAGATGCTTACGGAATTCGTTCGGAGGCTTTTGAGACAGGTTTCAGTCTCAATATTCAGAGTATTATATCTGCAACAGCCGGAGATGGAGCTGCTTATGGAATTAACTCTTTTAATGCAGAGGACTGCAAAATTAATATTTATAGCGATGACTACTTAACCACATGCACTGCAAGATCCACGAATGCAAGTGCTTACGGAATTTATATTGAGGCCACCACGCCAGCAGAGTCTAGCATAATTATAAGTGGCGTAAAAATTCTTCCAACAGGAGGAGTTAGCGCTTACGGCATTCACACTTCAGAGGCAGACGTGGACTCCCTTACCATTAAAAACAATGTAATTACCGTAAACACGACGATTAGTGGTGATTTATGTGGTATTACAGCCGCTATAGCACCAGATTGCAATGTTACAGGCAATGGAGTAATAGTAGCGTCGTCAAAGGGATCTGCGTGGGGCATTTATTTGACAGGAGATCAAATATCTCCATTAACTCTGACAGACAATACAATTTCCCTAGCATTTCAGACTGGACAACAGATTGAAGAGAATGCATACGGAATAGTAATACATGACACAAATGATGACCCAAATGAGTATCCTTCTACTACAATAACTAACAGCACGATAAGCATAAAAATGGAAGGAGTCGTCGAAGCCATAGGTATCCAAATAACTCAAGGCGCTAACTCAGACATAACAATTGCCAGTACAAAACTGCAAATGATCTGCGCCGGTGACACCACATGTATCCAAATAACTCCAGGCACTAACTCACAGATAACAATCGATGATATACAAAGATTCGGAGTGAACTCTAGAGTCGGCTCTGCTTATGGTATTAATGTACTAGATGATGCAGGTGGGACAATATCACTATTTCAGGTAACGCCCGGAGTAGTTAACGATGGTGCGTACATAAACGGATATAACGAGGTCTGTGGAATCAAGATAGCTGATAGCATCTCTGTAACTAAACTAGTCATCGATAATGCTGACTTTGCCATAGAAACAAACTTCATAGGCCATTCTAATGCAGCGTCGGGTTACGGAATACGAGTTCCTGTTCCTACGGACAGTACTAGTTATATTGCCAATACGACAATCTCTATAGGCCAGACCTCTGGGCGATCTTTTAACGCATGTTATGGCATGCAACTGACGTGTAATCAAGACGAATCTAGCATTATCCTTCAGAATAATACACTGGCGGCTGGTTACTCTTGCATAGGTTGCTATGGAATCGAATTCAATAATGATGCATACGCAGATTGCTCGCTATCTACGTCAGGGGCTACATATTTTGACATAGGCAGGAACAATGAATGGTCTCAGGGGAATATGTATGGACTACATGTTAATAATGCTGGTAGCAATTTTACTCTTAACGCTGCAGGTCTTTCGATACTTGATGGCTTTTCTATCAAGGCATATTCTGGTTCCACGTATTTCGTTGGGATCGACAATACGGGAGTGAACGCATCACTGAATGTTACAGGTGCAAACGTCGTGGGCGCGGCCTCCGGGTATGCAACAGAACCTCATTGGGTTTATATTAACGCCGATGGATCCGATCAATCGATTAATGTATCTAACTGCAGCTTCAAATACGCTAGTAGCCTACCAGCGAAAGATTACATACCATTCACTATAGTGAATGGTACGTCTGCTACCATAACTTCTTGCGTGATACAAAATAACAGAAGCGATTGTGGCGGGAAGAACACTGCGGCCTGCATACCTTCATCATTCACGAATAATCATCCGGATTACATAGCCCCACTGTGCTGGAGCAACAATGGACAGCTTCACTACGTATTAGAACCAACGGATGCGTCGTGGAGTGTTTCGAGCGCGTGCCTAAGTGGTAATTGAGCCCATCTTTAAGCAATTCTATTCTTTAGCTAAAATGACCCCTTCTTACATAAAGTAAGGAGGGGATCAATGATCAGTAAGGTTGAGTGGCAAAAAAAGAATAGAAGAGTACAAGCTGAGAGAACTTTCTACAAGAGCCTGGTGTAAGATCCAGAGCATTCCCGATTCCATATTTCGATATCATCTAAGTACACTAAAAAGATCAGAATCAGAAAAAATGTATCGAATGAAAGCCTACCTCGCAAGGGATAAAGCTAAGCTGGAAAAATATCATACTCGAGTTAGCTCCTGACTGTGAGGAGAAAACGCTTTTGTGTTTTCTCGATGTAGTAAGGTAGGGATGTTAGCCTTATCGGGAGATGGCAGGGTGTTCATCCATACGGACCCTATAGACCTAAGAAAAGGCTTTGAAGGGCTTAAGCTATGACAGAGTCTCTTTTCCCAGAAAAGCTTCTAACGGGCGCTTATTTTATACTTTTAAATAAGACCCGCAACCGAATGAAGGTTTTATATTGGGATGTTGATGGATTAGCTATTTGGCACAACCGATTGGAGAAGGGAACCTTTTCTCAAAAATCCTCAGAAAAATAAAGGGATCGGCATCAGTTTTTCATGTTACTTAAGGGGATTATTCCACAAAAAACAGTCCCTAGATTATCCTTAAAAACCTCTATTTCATCCACATTCTCTCTATGAGATCGTAAAGGACATGTGGATACTGTCATGCATGACAATAACACTTTTTGAAGCAGAAAAATGAGATTCTTGAAGTACAAGTCATAGTATTGCAAGAGCCTGTTGACTGGCTCAAAAGGCAGCTATTTAAGCAGAGGTCTGAGCAATTTCTTCCAGGGCTAGAACCGATAGAACCCGAGGATGAAGAGGAAAAGATCTTTGTAGCCACTCATGAAAAAAGAAAAGCTAAATCCACTCCTATTAATACGATCACTTCCCCCGATGATCTTTCAGAAGATCAGAAAATCGATCCTGTAACAGGTCTTACCCTGGTCTGTATAGGTGAAGAATCCTCTCGAAAGCTAGCTATGAAAGCCAGCTCTTACTTTATCAACGAAATTATCAGAAAGAACTATGCCATGCCTGGCAGACCTGATGAAGGGATTAAAACCCCTGAACTTCCTGATAGTATTATTTTTCGATGTTCAGTAGATGAGAGCATCGTTGCAGACATTATCACAAAGAAGTTCTGCGATCATCTGCCCATCTATCGTCAATCAGAGATGATGACTAGGACTCAGATATATATCTCGAAACAAACTCTATCTAGCTACGTCCTAAAGACAGGAGAAGCTCTAACTCCTATCTATGATCTTCTGGAAGAAGAAATCAAGAAATCCGGAAATATCTTTGTCGATGAAACCCCTGTTGATATCTTAGCTCCTGGCACC
>CAMDPQ010000025.1 GCA_945905275.1 Chlamydia trachomatis | reverse complement strand
AGGGTGTAATAACTTTAGTGTTGCTAATTGGCATAGGAAGATTCCCATGAAATTATGCATCCACAGGTTTGGACCTCTTTTCATAATAATGAACAGAGCTGTTGCCGTAAGTGCTGAGATGATAATCACACAGGCTAGGGGCCAGTACTTTAGTAATTTCGTTTTTTTTAATTCAATGCTTTTCAAGTCTAACATGTAACCTCAGAATAAACTTTTTTTTCCTTAATTTAATAATTAGTTTATTTTAGTTTAATTGTAAACTGTTTTTTTTATTACTTACTAAGATTGTAAGAGGAAATTAATCTTTGTTTTTCTGTGCGTGTTAGTTTTTTTATCGCGATTTCTCGTTTGGTAGCTGATGAGCGATTGGGGTGTTTTTCTCGGTATACGATCAGCATTGGTTCTGAAAGGGAAAAGAATCGAGCTCCCTTTTTCCGTGTAACATGCTGCTCAAAGCGCCTACTTACATTTGTGGTGATACCTGTATATAAGGTGCCAGACTTGCATTCTATGATATAAACTTCCCAGCAAGAGATCTTTTTCTTATAACAAAAACAATCGGTTGTATGGTCATTTACCATCCCTACCGCTTGCATATAGGCGTACATCATCTTTGGGCCAACAAACTGAAATCCTCGTTTCTTTAAATCTCGACTTAAAGCCTGCGAATCTTGGGTATCAGTGGGTATTTCGGAATGAATTTCCCAAGCATTGATTCTAGGTGTTTGACTCACAAAACCCCAGAGATAGTTCGAAAAACTCCCCCATTCTTCTTGGATTTTCAGAAAGCATTTTGCATTATGGATGCAAGATGCAATTTTGCGTTTATTCCTGATTATTCCTGGGTTTTCCATGAGCTTGCCAATCGTTAGTTCATCGAACTGAGCTATAATATAGGGGTCAAACCCTCCAAGGCATTCTCTATAGGCTTCCCGTTTTTTGAGAATAGTAAGAAAGTTGAGGCCCGCCTGAGCCCCTTCGAGCACAAGGAATTCAAATAGCTTAATATCATTATAAATGGGTATACCCCATTCAGTATCATGGTATGTTTCGTATAGGGAATTGCCTAAAGGAACCCAAGAGCAGCGACGGGGAGGGGGAGTGTCTTTGCATATAGAAAATAGGGTGTTAGCCGACATTCATAATCCAGTCTTTTACTTTTAGTGTACCTAATGCTATTTTATGTACTATAAAAAAAACATGTAGGGTTGTTTTTATGAGTCACACATCTCCCCCTTTTTTAAGATGGTCGATCTGGATATTGGCCGCGGGTTTCTATTTTTATGAATTTGTATTGCGCGTATCCCCAAGCGTTATGGTCCCTGAGCTCATGAGTAGTTTTGGCATTACAGCTTCTTCTGTAGGGGTTTTAAGCGCTTTCTATTTATATGCTTATGCTCCTATGCAGCTACCTGTTGGAGTCCTAATGGATCGGTATGGGGTAAAAAAAGTACTGAGCATTGCCTCCGTTATATGTGGGGTTGGAGCCTTACTTTTCTCGATGTCTGGGGGGCTATTTATGGCCAGCTTCGGACGCCTAATGATTGGCGCAGGATCCTCCTTTGCCTTTATTGGTATGGTTTATATCACCTCCCATTGGTTCCCTCCTAAAAAAAGAGCTTTTTTAATCGGGCTAGCCAACTCCATTGCAATGCTTGGTGCGTCCGCCGGATCTGGGCCATTAACCATGCTGATCGAGCTGTTCGATTGGAGAAAAACGATCGCCGCATTAGGTTTATTTGGGCTTTTTATTGGGGGGATTATATTTATTATTTTGCGCTTTGATAGGCATAATCAAGAAGTAGAAGAAGAAACTTCTGATGTCAATCAGGATATCTTCCGTCATTTAAAAACGGTAATCCGCAAAAAAAATATATGGCTTAATGCTTTTGCTGCATTGTTTTTTTACATGACAACAACCGCTTTTGCTGGTCTATGGGGATTGTCATTCGTTCAAACAGCGTATGAGGTTTCTAAAGAGGTTGCAGGCTATGCAATGTCGATGGTATTTGCGGGTTGGCTTGTAGGAGGGCCTCTTGTGGGTCTTTGGTCAGATTTAATCGGAAAAAGGATTACTGCGATTCGTTTCGGCATTATCGGGGCGTTGCTATGCCTGCTTCCAGTGATTTATGTTCCTTCTATTCCTATAAGCGCAGTATATATTTTGTTGTTTGGTGTTGGTTTATTTTCTTCAGCTGAGCTCTTAAGTTTCAGTCTTGCAATTGAGCTAAATGGTATGAAGCAAAAAGCTACAGCTGCAGCTTTTACGAACTTTATGATTTCTTGTGGAGATGCAGTAATTCAGCCGATGATTGGGTTTTTACTAGATTTGCATTGGACTGGGGGCATGCAAGACGGTGTTCGGGTGTACTCTACTGAAAACTATCAAATGGCTCTCCTGTGTCTTCCTATAACTTTAATTGTAGGATTTATCTTTTTATTTTGTTTTAGGGAAGAGTCTTTCATGCGTCATTAAAAGGTGTTCTTATGGTATTTGCATATCGTTTAACGACTCGTTATGTTGAAACAGCACAGGATGGAATTATTCATCATTCTTCCTATATTATTTATTATGAAGCAGCGCGTATTGCCTATTTAAGCAGCCTGGGATTCGATATTAATAATATGGAGCAAGAATTGATTTTGTGTCCTGTGGTCTCCTTAGAAGCTCATTATATAAAGCCTTTAAGATCTTTGGAAGACATCGTAGTCGAAGTGGAGGTAGACTCCTTTTCTAAAGTGCGCTTTAGAATTGCCCATCAGATCTATCGTAGGGGTGAAAAAATCGCTTATGCGATTTCCTCTCATTGTTTTATAAATAACGAATTCAAACCAATTCCTATCCCAGCGCAGTTAATTGTATCGTTTAACGCTGATCAACAGGGTAATTTAACTAAAATTTTTTGAAGGTCAAAATTACGCGAATCCTATGCGGCAATTTAATTGGCATCATATGCCAGTCTTTTACGAAAGGAGTTCTCTTTTTTGTAAAGAAAGTCTTTCTATTCTTTATTTATTTTTTTTGATTTGTTCAGAAAAATACCTCAATCATGGTATGATAGTTCTAGTTTTTTTAAAAAAGAAGAAAGCATATGCCTGTTCATTCCCGCCTCGGTAAAAAAATGGATCTAGAGATCGAGCGTCTGGGTATTAATGGGGAGGGTGTTGGTTCTTGGTATGGATGCACCCTTTTTGTGGATGGTGCCTTGCCTGGGGAAACTGTCCATGCCAGCTTATATGAAAAAAAGAAAAGCTATGGGCGCGCTCGGATGCTTAGCATCCGATCTGCTTCACCTCATCGGGTTGATCCTGTATGCCCATTATTTGGTCAGTGCGGGGGGTGTCAGATTATGCATCTTTCATATCCTGAACAGCTAAAAGCAAAGCGTCAGCGCGTCGTTGACTCACTCGAGAGAATTGGGAAGTTTAAAGGTGTTGAGGTAAGTGATTGTATCGGCTCGGCCCCTTCCTTACAATATAGGAATAAAATACAAATCCCCATCGCTTCAGACGGTAACGGAGGTATTCGATTTGGTTTGTATGCTCGAAATACCCATGATTTAATAGAGATGAAACGTTGCTTTATTCACTGCGAGGAAGGGGAACGGGTTTTTCAGAAGATGCAAGAGATCTTACATGCCTCGGGGCTTGAAGCTTATGACAGTCAAAAAGGGGAGGGGGAGCTCAGGCACCTACTGATTAAAACAGCCGTAGCCACTAAGCAGGTTCTGGTGGTGTTGGTAACTAATACCTCTCCTTCTGAAGGATTGCAACGCGTTGCACGAGAGATTCTTATGCACATCCCTTCTGTAAAAGGGGTTGTGCATAATTTGCATCTTCAAAATGACAATACAGTTTTGGGCGATGTATATACCACCCTTGCTGGGCAAGATTCCATTGAAGAGATCCTCTGTGGGCTTGTTTTTAAGGTGTCTCCGGCCTCTTTTTTTCAGGTCAATCCTTCACAGGCCGAAAAATTATATCAAGAGGCTATAGAGTCTGCAGGTGTTACCTCTACTGATATCGTCCTCGATGCCTATTGCGGCGTCGGGACTATGTCGTTATTATTCGCCCGACAAGCTCATAAAGTAATAGGTGTCGAATGTGTTGCGGAGGCGATTCATGATGCAAGGGATAATGCACTACGCAATCAGATCAATAATATCGAATTTCATGTAGGTTTTGTTGAACATTTTATTGATGATCTTCATGCGCCTATTGATATAGTTATTTTAAATCCACCGAGAAAGGGGTGTGACCTACATGTCATTGAAAAAATCGGCTCCATGCCTTTAAAGAAAATCGTCTATGTTTCTTGCGATCCAGCCACGCTGTCCCGTGATCTTCAGTTACTTTCTATGAAAGGATGGAAGATTCAAAGGGTTCAGCCGTTTGATATGTTTCCTCAGACCTCTCACGTAGAAACTCTTGTTGTCTTATCTAGGTAAGAGGGTGGCGCGGATAGAGGTGCGACCCCGTTCTATTGGTGTTTTTTTACGATCTGCCTGAGTACATATGGCATAATTCCCCCGTTAAGGTAATACTCCACTTCGATCGGGGTATCTAGACGTAGTTTAAGAGGGGCTTTGCGTATCTTGCCATTATCACTGATTTCTAACATGATCTCTTTGCCATCGTTTACCTCTAGATCCAAACCATGCAGCGCATAGATTTCCGTTCCATTAATTCCAAGTGAGCTATAGTTGTCTCCCTTCATAAATTCAAGTGGGAGAACACCCATTCCTATTAGATTGCTTCTGTGGATTCTTTCAAAGCTTTGGGCTACAACGACTTTTACGCCTAGAAGAGAAGTTCCTTTTGCAGCCCAGTCTCGCGAGCTACCCATGCCGTAGTCCTTGCCGGCAAATAGGATTAAAGGGGTTTTTCTTCTGTGATACTCCTGGCAGGCATCGAATATCGATAGAATCGGTCCACCTGGCATCAACTGGGTATAGCCACCTTCTTTATCTTTTAATAACTGATTTTTTATCCGGACGTTAGCAAAGGTTCCTCGCATCATGACCTCATGATTGCCTCTGCGACTGCCGTAACTGTTAAAATTCTCTTCGTTCACTCCCTGGCTTATAAGATACTTGCCCGCAGCAGATTCTTTGCTAAACGAGCCAGCCGGTGATATATGGTCTGTGGTAATAGAATCTCCAAGTAAAGCCAAGCACCGCATATTATCTAGTTTTTGTGTTGGAGGGGGGGTGAGTGTAAAATCTATAAAATACGGAGGTTTTTGGATATATGTGCTTAGGGGATTCCAATCATAACGCTCCTCGGATTTTCCTCCAATTTCTTTCCATAGAGGATTGTCGTCTGTGATATTTGCATACCGTGTAGTAAACATCGAAGGAGCAATATGTTGTGTAATTAGCTGCTCAATTTCTGCAGAACTTGGCCAGATGTCCTTTAGAAAGACAGGGTGGTTGTTTGTATCTTTTCCAAGAGGTTCTTTTTCCATATTAATATCGACTCTGCCAGCCAGAGCGAAAGCCACGACAAGGGGGGGGGACATTAAGAAGTTGGCTTTAATGGCACTGTGAATCCTCGCTTCAAAGTTTCTATTACCACTTAGCACACTTGCAACAATAAGATCATTTTCTTGAATCGCATTTTCTACCGTATCGTCTAAGGGTCCACTATTGCCGATGCATGTCGTACAACCATAGCCCACTAGCTGAAAGCCTAATTGATCTAAATAGGTTTGTAGTCCGGCTTTCTCGAGGTATTCGGTCACGACACGTGATCCAGGGGCCAGGCTTGTTTTAATGGAAGGGTCGACCCTTAACCCCTTTTTAATAGCCTTTTTAGCCAGAAGTCCCGCTGCAAGCATGACAGCTGGATTGCTTGTGTTTGTACAGCTTGTGATCGCAGCAATGGCAATTGATCCATGCGTTAAAACACTTTCTTTATAAGGCGTATCAGAGTAGCCCGGGCTTGCTGTCGGTGTTGTATAGGGTCTATTGCCCACCATTTCCACGATGTCTGTAGCAGCGCCAGGTGGGTTATTCTCTAATCCTCCACTATCTTGATGCATTAAATGGGTAAATCCTCCATGCATTTTGATGGTAATCATAGGAGGTTGATTTTCTTGGTCTTTGCCATATCCGCCGGACACGGTCGGTTGCTTTAATAGAGTGTGAAATTGTGATTTGATCTGCGATAGCAAGATTCTATCTTGTGGTCGTTTAGGACCCGATACGCAAGCTGTTACAGTATTAAGATCGAGTTCTAGTACTTTCGTAAAATCCAGATCTTCTTTTCCCCTTACTCCAAAGAGATCTTGTGCTTGTAGGTAGTCGTGGATGCGCTGAATTTTTGTTTCTTCTCGTCCTGTCATACGAAGGTAGTTTAAGGTCTTATCATCTATCGGAAAAAACCCCATGGTAGCTCCATACTCAGGGGCCATATTTGCGATAGTGGCTCTATCAGCTACGGTAAGGCTCGCTGTCCCTTCACCAAAAAATTCAATGAATTTATCGACAACATGTTCTTGTCTTAAGATCTCTGTCACTGTAAGAGCCAGATCGGTTGCCGTCGTTCCCTTGGGCATACATCCTGTTAAATGGAAACCAATGACTTCCGGCATTTGTAATGCAACAGGCTGACCGAGCATAGCAGCCTCAGCCTCTATTCCTCCTACACCCCATCCAACAACACCCAGCCCATTAATCATGGTAGTATGAGAGTCGGTCCCCACTAGAGTGTCCGGAAAAAGAAGAGTTTTCCCGTTGATCTCTTGTGCTGTGATCACCTCCGCGATATGTTCTAGGTTGACTTGATGTACAATACCTATTCCAGGAGGAACGACCTTAAAAGTCTCAAACGATTCTTGTCCCCACTTTAAAAATTCATAACGCTCCATGTTCCTTTTAAACTCGAGGTTTAAATTAAAGAGATAGGCATCTGAGGTGCCTGATTTATCAACCTGTACTGAGTGATCTACAACTAAATCAACAGGTACTTGAGGCTCAATAATTGAGGGGTGAAACCCTTGTTCAGAGACAGCATCTCGCATTGCTGCAAGGTCCACGAGAAGTGGAACGCCTGTAAAATCTTGTAATAATACACGAGATACTACAAAGGGGACTTCTCCTCCCTCTTGACCTTTTTTTGCCCAATTAGCAAGAGATAAGATATCAGCTATTTTGATTTTCTCTTCATCGCAGTTACGAAGAAGAGATTCGAGAATGATACGCAGAGAGATAGGTAATCGACTTATCCGGATTCCAGATTGCTTTTCCAGCTCTGGTAAGCTGTAGTAATAGGCTCCATTGAGGGTCTTTAATGTGTTAAGCGTATTGGAGAGTCCTGACATGAGTCCATCCTTATAAAGTCTTTTTGCTATAGAAGTTTAATCGTTAATTGCAGCAGTTTGTGTGATTTTTTTTATCAATAGTTTTGTGGGTTCATCATTTGGGTGTTTTTCTAAGAAAGCGTGTAAATGCTCTAGGGCTCTTTTTTGATGGCCGGTTTCAAAAGCTTCAAAAGCTGTTCGAAATTGATCGCAGAACAGTTGTTGCTCTTCTGTGGCTCCAATGGATGAATCTGCTGAATTTTCACCAATAAGTTCGTAGATTTTGGTGTTAGTATGCCTACCTTTCAATAATACGATATCCAAAGGTCTAGTAAGAAAGTTATCTTTAACCATTTGATACACATTATCCGAGATGATAATGGTTGTCTGATAGGTGTTGTTTAAAGCTTGCAGACGTGCTGCTGTATTGACTGCATCGCCGATGGCTGTGTAGTTGATCCTCTGTTGAGCTCCGATATTTCCCACGATTGCAATGCCTGCATCAATACCAAATTTAGCCATAAATGGGGGGTTTAATTTATTGGGATGATTATCGGCGAGTTTTTTTTGAATCACCGTGCAGCGTAATGCTGCAAGACAAGCATTCATTCTAGGGTATGGTAGGGGATTGGGTGCGCCCCAAAAAGCCATGATGCTATCCCCAATATATTTATCAATGGTTCCCTGGGTTTCTATAATCACGTCAGAGAGGGCATCAAAATGCTCTGTTAACGTGTTAACCAAGACATCTACAGGGAGTGTTTCTGCGAAACCGGTAAACCCTTTAATGTCACTAAACATGATGACAAGTTCTTTTTTCTCGCCCCCAATCGTGATCTCCTGTCCTTTTTTAATCAGTTGGCGGACCATCTCTTTAGGGAGGTATCTCGCAAATGATTTAATCGCATTACGCAAAGCCGTAATTGAGGAGTTCATAATGTTGACCTCGTAGATGTTTGAGGTAACTGTGATAGCATGATCCAAATTCAGCTGCGTAATATTATCAATTTGTGAAGCCAGGATTTCTATAGGACCGGAGATTTTTTTTGCAAAAATAATAATGCAGACAGCTGCAATGATAAAAATAATAAGGGAAATTATAATAATTTGATATTGAGCGCTCAGGAGGCTATATACAAAATCATTTAGAGGAGCAATTACTGCAATAAGCCAGTTTTTATCACTGCCTAATGGAAGATTTTCAAATCCGCAGAGAAGATGATTATTCTCTTTTTTCAGTATAAATCCCTCTTTTTTCAGGATTTTTTTCTCGCTGAATGCCTCATATACGATTGCAAGCGGAATATTACTAATCACAGGTTTACCGGAGAAATCCAATGGCAGTAAGACCTCTCCATTTATCGGATCTACAATAAATGCTTTTCCTGTTTTTCCGATTTTTTGATCCAATAGGAATTCAGACAGTGAAGTAAGCACCAGATCCGCTGCGCTCACTCCGATGAAATTCTTCTGTGCATCTAAAATCGGGGTAGCCACTGTAATACCAGTGATCCCTGTTGGGTAATATTTGTAGATGTCTGTCCAGGAGGTCACTCTGTTTTTTTCAGCCGCTTGATACCATAAGCGAAAGCGAGGATCGTAAATCGAAGGGGAAATCAGTTCTCTATGAAGTTCTTTAAAATCTTTATCCAAGTAAAGATGCAATTCATTAGGTGGGTTAACGGATTGATCTACGATCCATAATGAGTATAGGGTGTTTTCTGGAATAGGGGTATTCTGGTCTGATAATAGAGTTTTTTGCTCTAGTAAATTGGTATTAAAGATCGCAAGCATTTTCCCTTGAATCGTGGAGAGATAGCAGGCAGCTAGTTTTGGATAAGTTTGAATTTGTTGTTCCATTATATCTAATAATGACCTGTTATTAATCGATACGTCATCAATATGTTGTATTGCAGCGCTAGAGATCTCAGGAATTTTTTCGAATTCATTGATGATACAAGAGAACTTTTCAAGGACTCTCTGAGCTGATTTTTGGATTGTCATCTCAGAAAATGAGACGATAGAAGCGTAGTTTTTGCGATAAGAAATCGTAATTATGAGTATGATAGAGACTGTCATGATCAACATGAAGATGGTTAAAATATCAAAAACAAGTTTTCTATTTTTCCATGTCTTTATAATCGCTTCTTTAATGCTCATGGTGTCCTCTACTGATTTCTTTTATCTTGCACTAAATCAAAAATTTTTTTTTGACACAAGAGCATTATTAGAAAAAATAGGTCCATTCTTGTTTTAGAAAATCAGAGATAGGCTTCCTCATAAGAGGTGTGGTTGGGGGTGTCTAGAGTAGAAAATAATTAAAAAGGATTATAGAGCGAGTCAGAGGGGAGAAGTTTTGGGTAACCTACATGTTTTATCTTGGTAAGTGCCCAGCTGGCCTACTCTATGTAATAATATTTTACGCTAGCATAGGAAGGTAGCTTGCTACCTTAGCTGATTGGTGTAGGTTGGTTATTAAATCTGTGCTTTAGTATGCGTTGATACTCTTCAATGCTGTCTTGGAGCTCTCTTTCCAGAGCCTCTTTTTTATGATCGAACACATTCCAAGCTTTGTATCCGGTAAGAATGTGTTTCGAAGACTGTAGTTGTAGGAGTTGGTGAGAGACTTGTTGCATTTGGGTTTGGATATTTTCTTTATAGTGTTTTGATCGCATCTATAGTTCCTGAGATTAAAGTAATTTTTACACATGAAGAAAGACTACTAGAATAGGCAATTGAATGCAATGGGTGTGTACTCTTTTTTTTATTTCTACTAGAGGAATGATTTCTCAAATCCCTAGGATGAGGGAATCGATGATGAGCTGCCGAATGTGCCTAGCACTCTTGTGGTTAGATGCTTTTTAGAGGATCTATTGTGAGCGGTAAGAGAAGTGATATCAGAGCTTAATGTTTAGGCATCCCATTGTAAGGTGGAAGCTTGTGGAGTTTGTTATAGGGATGAAATTCTACGCAGCTTTCATTAATCCATTCAGGAGCAGTTCTAAAACAGGATTCAATCCATCTACCCCTTGTCCGATTAGCCCTTTAAGAATTTGGTCGATTAGACTATCGTCTAGTCGGTCTGAAATCATAAATGTTCTCCTTTTCCATTTTTTGAACGATTTAGAAAATGAAGAATTGTGATTTGAGACCCTTTTTCATTCGAGTCTTTGTCATCTGACCGAAATACCCTATTCTGAATTTACAGAACAGCTATTACGCTAGGTAATGAGCGCTCTTTGCCTACCCATCGAAGGACCTGTAAAACCATCTGCCTTGTCCATTTTAACGATGTCTTGTGCCGGCTTTTCTTTGCTTCATCACATTTTTTGGAAGGCTCTAACACACTCGAAAAAGGTAAAGCGAACGCTTGTGACATAAACGGTAACTTCACTTAGAGGGGCATCACTGATCACTTTAACCCCATGGCTTTAACCACCTGGGACTGCGATGATCGCACTGAATCTCGATAATAGCCTTTTGCTTTGATCTGTTTACCCCGTTTGCACTCTAATGTCTCGTCAACTAACAGAATCAAAGGGAGCTTGTCAGAAAAAGGCAGGAGAACTGCTAGAATGTTGCGCGATAGGGAGTCCATAGTTTTACCTTTTGTGTTTGATCACCAAACAGTATGAATGATTGACCACGCTCTATTAATTTTTTTCTTCTCCAATCCTATGATCGACGAGCGTTAATGAGTTGATCATAGGATTGCACAAAGTGGAGCTCTCCATTTCTACCATAGTCTCCTCTCTATTCACCATTAAAAGTCCCCTGGAGTAATTCAGCGCTTCTGCAGCCATAGTGGGAGTTCTTGTTTTGAAGAAAATACGAAAACGATTGTAAAAGCCTATTAGTGATGTAGCTTGATTTACAATATCCTGTAATTTTAATTCGAATTTCATTTTAAATTTATGAAAAATTGAAGGTTGAAAATAATAAAGTGGTGCATTTTTAATGTGCATTCATCATGTAAATTATTTTTTAATGCATTTTAATTCCGATTTGAAAGAATTGTAGCAGTGTTTTCTAATGTGACTTTTCCAGTTTACAATCAAGGTAATGTAGAAAAGGAATTGATTTTTTTAAAAAAATCGGAATACATATTGATAATAAATCTCATATCATGTGAATTTAAAATTAAGTGAGTAGTTTAAATTATTTCACTTTTTGAAGCAAAACTATGAGGAGAATTATGGCAAAGAAGAAATCAGTAAAGAAGTCAGTAAAGAAGTCAGTAAAGAAGTCAGTAAAAAGACGTGTAGTAAAGAAGGTCGTTAAGAAAAGACCTGCAGCTCGTAAATCAGTTAAAAAGAGATCAGTTAAAAAGAAGGCGATTGCGAAGAAATCGGTTCGAAAAGTAGCTAGAAAAAGTGTCAAGAAAGCTTCTAAAGCAAAAAAAACAACCAAAAGTAAAAAAACAAAGACTCCCAAATTTAATAGTCCTGTAAGCGGTGGTTCTATTTTCGGTTCTGGTGGAAGTAGTTTGTAATAGATAGAATTCTGGCATTTTAAGCCTGATACATCATCAGGCTTTTTTTTTGTCTATCTGTAATAGAAAATAAGTCGAGAAGTCACTCTAAATAATAGCGTATATCTGTGGTGTAAATGCCTCGAGATGATCCAGGTCAGGTTAATGTCTTTATTCGCTCACTCTGTTGGATCCACGGGCAGAGATCTTATCAAAAGACTCATTCTATTAGATGCTATCACCCATCAACTCGACTTTGCAGTTTTTATCTGTCTAACTCATTCAGCTTGAAGCATTTACTTTACTATAGCTACAGCCCATTCCTCCATTTCTGGTGTGATATTTCCCACGGAAGGGGTTATTTTGGTCTTCCGTATAATTAGATTTTCCTTCGCACCGCTCTCAACATGTCAGAGAAGGTCGCGTGTTTTTTTTGGTACCAGGCCGTCTCTTCCACCTTGACCAGCTCTTCTTGGCTTAATCGGCTCCCCATCAGGCACACGAGGCTATAGAGCCCCATCAGAACTGGAGTAGATCTAGCGATTGCCTTATCTGAGCATTGCCGTTGAGTCTCCACACCGAGATGTTCTCGCGTCTCTTCAAACGTTACCTCAAGGCTCCACCTGTCTATATAGAGTTCGATGATTCGTTCTGGCGTCAACAGCGGATCGGTACTCATCAGTGGCATCGGATCCATTTTTGCAGCGGGGTCTATAACAAGAACCCATCGGATAGGGATCGGTGTGCTTCCGTCCGCTCCCCACAAGGAGGCGTTAGAAACGTAGCGTAGTAAACGCTTTATCCCACTGTATCCAATGATCTCGACCTCTTTCCAGTGGAGGCCCTCTAAGGAGAGCCTTTTCTTGAAGTTCACCAACCGCGCACCCTTTGACAGTGTGCGCCCTCTTTTACCTGCCGTTTTCTCCAGGGGAAAATCAAAGAGGCGTGCGTTCATTTTCAGCCTGGACAAGAGGGCAACTCCGTAACGGATGGAGTCCAACGCCAGCTGTCCCGCAGCAAACCCTCCGTCCCCCACGAGGATCAATTGCCTTGTCTTACCGAGCCACCTTCGGACTTGCCGCATCATCTGACCAGACCAATGCAGCGTAGTCTTGTGCCGTCTATTCTGCTGCTCGTCGCACTTTTTTGAATACTCCAAAATAGTCAGGAACGGCAGGGCAAGCGCTCTTGGCATATAGGGCAGCCTGACTGACAAGGCCATGACAAGGCATTTTAACCCAGATACCTTTACGACCTGGGACTTTGATGAGCGAACTGCATCACGGTAATAGCCCTTGCCCTTAATTTCAGCTCCTTTTCGGCGCTCCAGAGTCTCATCGATGAAAAGCACGATGGGCTGCCCCTCTTGGACAAGAGTCAGCAGCATAAAAAATAAAATTCTCGCTGCGTGAAGAGAAGAGCACTGGGCTCTATTCAACAAGTGATGAAACTTCGAAAATCCTGCTTCATTGGACAACCCCATCGCACGCAATGCCGAATACACGGTGCGTCTGCCTGTACAAACGAGCGTGCCAAGAAGGAGTGTTAGAGCTTTTTTCCAGGAAGGTTTTGAAAAAAGTATCGAAAAAGGAAGCAGACCCGATAAAATGTTGCGAGATAGAGAGTCCATAGCCTAACCGTTTTGTGTGAGAAACCAAACAGTATGGGCAATGGGTAGCTCTGTATCAATTCTTATTTTTTATCCAATCTCATGGCTAGCGAGTCAGTCATGAAAGTGTACAAAGTCGAGATCAAGCTATAGAACAAGTTCGTGGAGAGCTTTGGGATTTGTGGCAAGCTAACTTGCTCCATCGGACAGTCTGAAAGTAAAGTTGGATGCTGTTTTTGATGAGCTATTTCTGAATAAGAAAACTAGCAGTCCTACTTTGAACCATCAGTTAGCCAAAACCTATGCCAAAAAACCAGAGCTTGTTAGAGGTGTGGAACGACTGAAAACCCATCTGCATAATAACGGGACTGAAATATAGGCGGAAATTTGTAGAATCGGAGAGTGGGGATCTTAAGTTTCGAGAAGAAGTGTAAAACAGAGACTTCCGAAGAACGTGTTAGAGTGAGAGATCTAGAAGACTCGCTTATAATAGATCCCTTAGTGAAGAAAGTTAAAGCGATACTTATGACTAAAATACTTCGTAAATCAAAGCTAAGTGGGGCTATAGGCTACTTGATGGGACTGGCGCCATATTTAAAGAACTATATCATAAATCTCCACGCCAGGCCGGATAAAAATATAGAGGAAAGAGCAATCAAGCTAGTTGTAATAGGAAGAAAGAACTGGTTATTTGTAGGCCATGAAGGTGGTGGCAAGGCAGCAGCAGTCATCTATTGCTTATCTCAAACTTGCCGAGATCTAAAAATCAATCCCAGCCTGTATTTTAAAGATGTGCTGCGTAGAATCCCATCCGTATAACAAACTCCACGAGCTTCTGCCTCAGAATTGGGCGCCTAAAAATGAAGCTCTGGTATGACTTTGCTTACCGCTTACTGTACAGTTAGGCATTTTCTTCTTGAAGTTATTGTAGGACAGGATCAATCGATTATTCGAGATTCCACGGCTGGCTTAAATTCTCACAACTTGTGCAGTGAGCGAGCCTATGAAATCGGAGCCCTGCCCATGAAATGGAGTGGAGTGAAGCGGGATCCGTTTTCGGGTGGGTACCTCAATTTTATGAGCACTTGCGATTTAAGAGCCGAAAAGGTCTATAAATGGCTCTATGAGCGGATTCAATGGAGAGGATTCTGGGAGAAAGGATTCCATCATATTTTTGAGATTTTCTTTAATAAAGACTTGCTGCAACATCTGTCCAAGTACTGACTGAGTCAGTTGATCTAGAGGGAATCCTTCTTCGCTACTGATGTTTTTAATAATGATCTGTTTGATCTTCGGTAGTTTTTTGATCTTGCTATTAGAGCTTAAATATACGAGGTCTACAGAGATGTCATTGATGACGAGTTCTTTGATGAGTACGGATTTATTGCTTGGTGATGCTGGTGGCTTCGTGGGTGATTGAATCGGTTTTTTCGATTTCTTCCCATTGCTTTTCACAGAGCCTGTTGAATTCTGGAGGTTGCTCATAATCTGTGTCCAGTTGCCTTGGGTGGATGTAGGAGAGGTGAACTCAAGGCCGAGATAGACGTTGTCGAGTTGGATTTTTTCAATAATGATTTTTTCATTGAGATACATTCTAAGCGGGGCAACAATACTAATCGTCTGGGAGGTGAATGCCTTGTTTAATAATCCTTTTGGGATATTGTTCATTTCAAAGTTTTCAAGCGTAATATCTGACATGCCGAGTGTCATATCTTCGATTTCGACTTTTACCCCAAGCTTTTCTGTGAGGTTTTTAGATATGATGTCTGGTGCGCGGGACCAGAAAATAAAGGATGCAATACTTGAGCTTGCAATGATTAGAAAAAGGATCGCTATTAATGATTTTATTAACTTATTCATTGCAAACCTTTTTGTTTGATTTATCTACTTATTGTTCACTCTATTATAATTAAACTTATTAATCAAGAGGGTGATTGGGTTAAAAAAAAAGAGCATCTCCAATGGAGATGCTCTTTTTAAAAGCAGATGATACTATCATGAACTCTTAGTAATCGGATCCTGCCATAGCAGAGGGGCTCTGTGCTTTATCATCTACTTCATCAGTAATGATCGCTTCTGTTGTCAGCAGAAGAGCTGCAATGGATGCGGCAAGTTCTATACAAAGACGGGACACTTTTGTAGGATCCACAATGCCTTTTTCTAGCATATTGACGAAAACATCATTTTGAGCATCCCATCCTTCGTAGGTGCTCATCTGGGAGACTCTTTGAATAATAATAGACCCTTCTTTACCTGCATTCTCTGCAATTTGACGTAGTGGGTAGCTCAGTGTTTTAATAACAATCTCTACTCCTACTTTCTCATCCCCTTTGAGACTTAAGGCTAGAGTTTCAAGTAGAGGAATACTTCTTAAGAAAGCCACGCCACCGCCAGGGAGGATTCCTTCTTCTACAGCCGCTTTTGTCGCATGGACTGCATCATCAACCCGATCTTTTTTTTCTTTCATTTCAATCTCGGTAACAGCCCCGACTCTGATGATCCCTACTCCACCTGCAAGTTTTGCAAGACGCTCTTGTAGTTTCTCTTTATCGTAATCCGAGGTGCTTTCTTCGATTTGTCTTTTAAGCAAACTAATTCGCTCTTGGATGTCAGGTTTTTTCCCCATTCCTTCTACAAGAGTCGTATCTTCCTTTTTAATGACTGCTTTCTTTACTTTCCCAAGCATATCAATCGAGATGGTTTCAAGTTTGATGCCGAGTTCTTCACTGATATATTGACCTCCGGTAAGGATGGCAATATCCTGTAACATCGCTTTACGACGGTCTCCGAATCCCGGAGCTTTTACTGCACAGACCTTTAGGCCTGCTCGTAGTCGATTCACAACCAGTGTTGCTAAAGCTTCGCCTTCCACATCTTCTGCGATGATCAGTAGGGGTTTGCCTGTTTCCGCAACTGTTTGGAGAATCGGAAGAAATTCTTTCATCGCTGCAATTTTTTTCTCGTAGATCAATACAAATGCATCTTCAAGCACACATTCTTGAGATTCTGCATTCGTTGTAAAGTAGGAAGATACATACCCTCTATCAAAGTTCATTCCTTCCACTACATCTAAAGTGGTTTCAAATCCTTTGCCTTCTTCGACGGTAATTGTCCCATCTTTCCCTACTCGTTCCATAGCTTTTGATATAATGCTGCCAATTTCAGTGTCTCCATTAGCAGAAATCGTTGCAACCTGTTCGATTTCTTTCCGATCTTGAATCGGCTTGCTCATTGCTTTTAGGTTTTCGACTACTGCTTTTACTGCTTTTTCAATCCCTCGTTTAATTCCCATCGGGTTCGCTCCGGCAGCTACATTTCGTAAGCCTTCGCTATAAATAGCCTCAGCAAGCACCGTCGCTGTTGTTGTGCCGTCTCCTGCTTTATCTGCTGTTTTACTGGCGACTTCCTTCACCATTTGAGCGCCCATGTTCTCGTGCTTATCTTCGAGTTCGATTTCTTTAGCGACAGTCACTCCATCTTTAGTGATGTGAGGCATTCCGTAGGCTTTATCGATGACAACATTGCGGCCTTTAGGTCCAAGGGTTACTTTTACAGCAGAAGCTAGGGTTTTCACTCCTTTTAAAATCTTCTGTCTGGCCTCTTCTTTGAATTTAATATTTTTTGGTGCCATAGTTTATATTGTCCTTAAAATTAAGAGTTAACGATTGCTATGATATCATCTGATCGAACAATTACATATTCTTCATCGTCAAAGGTGACTTCTTGTCCTGCGTATTTATCCATCAGGATCAGATCGCCGATTTGTACAGGTGGAGGGATTAAGTGTCCTTCTTTATTTTCAATCCCAGGGCCTACTGCAATGACTTTGGCTGTTTCTTGTTTTTTCTTAGCGCTGTCAGGAAGGATGATGCCTCCTTTTAGACTTTCTTCTTGCTTTATTCTTTGAGCAAGAACTCTACTGCCAAGAGGTCGTAAGGTAGTCTTATTTGTAGTTTGTTGTTGTGACATATCATTTCTCCTTGTTTGAAAAGTGCATTGGTTTTCTGTAACTGAAAAAATCTAAATCTTAGAGCATGAAGGTTTTTTTTTGCAAGGAAATTAGCAGATAGATGCATTAACTGCTAAAGTTTCATTTGTTGTAGAAATATGAGAAGAACTCTTGACATAAGAGTTGAATTTTGAATAATTCGCACTTTCTGTAAGTCTAATTTATAAAAGAGGTTGCCGTGGTAGCATCTAAGCCCCCATTTGAAAAAACAACAGATAAGGTTAGAGATCGGAATGCTATTCCAGCAGGAGATCGTTGGAATGTTGAAGCCCTTTACGACTCCTGGGTCGATTGGGAGAAGGATTTGGAAAAATGGGTGAGGCCCCTACACACACCTCATTGGCCTGAGTTGGAGGTCTATCAGGGGCATCTTGCTGAACCACAAAAGCTCAAAGAACTTATGGATAAAACTTTTTTTATCGATCGACACTTATCCAAGCTATATACCTATGCTCACCTGCGACATGATGAAGATGTATCTGCCGAGATACCCAATCAAGCCTATACAAGGATGGTCTCATTTTTATATGCGTTCCGTGAGGAGCTTGCTTGGTTTGAGCCTGAACTTCTTCAGTTATCAGACAAACAAATTCAAGGATTATTAGAGTCTGAGGTGCTGAAAGAATATAAGGTGTATTTAGAAAAAATTGTCCGCTTTACACCTCATACCCTTTCTCAGGAAATGGAACGCTTAATGGCTTTATCTGGTAAGGCGCTTGAGACCGCGCAAAGAGCCTTTAGTGTATTTAATAATGTCGATGTGAAATTCCCTGCTATTGCCGATAGTGAGGGGAGAATGCATGAGCTTAGCCATGGAAAGTATCAACTTTATTTACGAGAGACTGATCGAGTTCTGCGGAAAAATGCCTTTTTAGGGATGCATAATCTATTTAAATCCTATGAGCATACCCTTTGTGAACTGATTCAAGGGCAAATACAGAAACATGTTTTTGAAAAGCGTGCTAGACGATTTTCTTCTTGTTTGCAGGCTGCATTATTCCCTTGCCAAATTGAGGAAGGGGTTTATGCCGCTTTGATTGAATCTGTACATAAACATTTACCGTCATTACACCGATATATTGCTTTGCGTAAAAGGCTTCTTGGGTATGACACCCTTCATCTTTATGATTTGCATGTCCCTATTGTCTCAGATGTTAAGCTTTCTATGAGTTATAATGAAGCCGAACAGCTTGTAATTGATTCAGTGCATCCACTAGGACAGGAGTATCAAGCCGTTTTAAAAAAAGGGCTTATGGTTGATCGGTGGGTGGATCGATATGAAAATATCAATAAAAGAAGTGGTGCTTACTCGAGTGGCTGTTATGACAGTAGTCCTTATATCCTCATGAATTATAATGGGACCATTAATGATGTGTTCACGTTGACTCATGAGGCAGGTCATAGTATGCATACCTATATGAGTAGTAAGGTTCAACCGTACCAATACTCTTCATACCCTATTTTTTTAGCTGAAGTCGCATCTACGTTTCACGAGGAGTTGCTACTGCAGCATCTAATGAATCGTTTTTCATCGAGAGAAGAAAAGGCTTTTTTAATTAATCAGAAAATTGATGATATTAGAGGGACTTTTTTTAGGCAGTCGATGTTTGCGGAGTTTGAATTGAAAATGCATGAATTAGTTGAGCAGGATGTGCCTTTAACCCCTGGATTATTAAAGCAAGAATACCTCAGATTAAATCAGAAGTATTTTGGTCCGGACCTTGTCATCGATGATGTTATTGATGTAGAGTGGGCTCGAATCCCCCATTTCTACTATAATTTCTATGTATACCAATATGCGACAGGCTTGAGCGCTTCTTGCGCCTTGGCTGAAAAGGTTCTAGAGGGAGGAGAAGAGACAAGAGTAAAGTATTTAGACTTTCTTTCCTCCGGTTCTAGTCGACCACCGTTAGATACCCTAGCTCTTGCGGGGGTTGATATGAACAGTCCGAGGCCTGTACAGGCTTTAATGGATCGTTTTAATCAGCTTATTGGAGAGCTTGAAAAAATTTTAGGATAAAAAGAGTTGATGTAAATCGTCTATCGCAGTATGTGAATATGATAAAAAATGTTATTTCCTCATTTGATAGAATTATAAAAGAAGTAGTAAAAAAAAAGATGTCGCAACAGGCAAGTGAAAAAGTTAAGTCTACGTTTATTGTGATTAATGAAAAAGGACTTCATACCCGACCTTCCACCGAGCTTGTTAAATGTGCAGCCTCTTTTAGGTCGCAAATTACGTTAATATACCAAAATGTGACAGTCAACGCCAAGTCATTACTCGGTATTTTAATGCTAGCTGCAGCAAGAGGCTCTAAGATTAAGGTGGAAGCTGAAGGTGAAGACGCTCAGGAGGCAGTTCAGTCTATTATAGAACTTGCTAAGAATAAGTTTTATATTAAATATTAAGATATTTTTTTTTAACCGCAATTAAAAAGACATCGTTCTTCAGACTTTCCTGTTAGAAGATCTTATTGAACATGAATGGGTGGTGTTTGTTGTAAGCGTGCGGATATAACCGGATCCTTAGCCAATTCTCGAGCAAATGCATTTGCGCTGGTCGGATCAGCAGATAAGTATTTGGATGATGTTTCGATTATGGACTGGAGAAAGAGAGGGTCTGTAATGGATTGTCGGATTTTTTTTACGCGCTTTTCTGCTAGAAGATCACTCATGCTACCGAGTGCTTCTTTACTTAGTCCATATTTTTGGATAGGATTTCCCTGATCTATATAGTCTTTGGCTCGTTTGAGTTCATGAAGTGTTAAGCGCTGGATCAATTCCTGGCTATCTAACTCTCCGAACAGAGATTTACTCAGGGCGTACCAGGAACGTATGGCACAGTTTCCGATCTTTTGTGGGGTAATGCTCGTCTTTTTTTGATGTGCAGTGAGTTCTTTTTCGAGTCGTGGTTCTAAAATGGTTTTTAAGGTCTGGTATAAGGCCTTTGCCGCTGATGTTTCGTCCATAGAGTTTATTATGCTGAGGTGCTCTACGATATTTGTGGTGCACCATAGGTGTTTATCGATAGTTCTCCATTCCAGATAGGCTGTTTTTATAGATTGCTCTGTCCGGCAATCTGTGTGGGTTTTTAGGTAGGACTCCGAAGGGTTAGCGGTAGGGTCTGTAGTTATATGTTTCTCTGTGATGCTGTCGGCAACCCCTTGTAGGCTCGTCCGGAAAACACTAGGGTGATATTCAGAGCCTGAGCCTGTATTATAGATGCGCAGCGTGTAAGACTCCGGAGCTTCTAAGTCTTGCGAAACGGCGAAGTAGATGTAATGATCCTGCCAGCCACCCCTTATTATTACTTCGCCGGTTTTTTCAAGCTGCTCCTGAATTTCTTCCGGTGTTGCAGTCTCTATGTCTTTTGCATGGAAAAGGGGTTCAAAGCGGGCCATGAGTTCACTATCTTGAGCTAACCAATTTTGGAGGTAGGGTAAGAAAGATGCAATTCCGGGCGATTCGATGGTTGACCCCCCAAGTTCCTTTTTATTGAATAGGTGGGTCAATATTGTAGGATCGGGGCAGGGGTTGCTCATAAAGTATGCGGTACCCTTTAAATCTCTAGGGACGTATGTAATTTGATTGTAATTCAGATTGATTGTCTGGAGATTTTTAAGATTTACAATAGATTCAGGTAGTATTGTCAGTCGGTTATGACTCAGGCCTAATGTTTCGAGGTTGATAAGACCTCCAAACTCTTCGCTTAGTCTACTAATTTGATTTCCGTTCAGGTTAAGCCATTTGAGTTTTTTGAGCTGAAAGAGTTCCTTAGGTAAATCAGTTAACTCTAGATTATGTAGATCTAATGCTGATGCAAATGGATTGATCAAGCAGAGGAGGATTCTTTGAGTAGCGATTTGCCGATTTTGATCTATTCCTGCCCATTGACGTAGCGAGTCCCATTGGATCTGTACTCGATTGCTCCAGATAATGGCAGTGCCCGTCAGCACTACGGCTGTGCTACACCATAACGCCCCTTTTAATCTCCTTGAATAGTCGATGTGAGAAATGAGATTCTCTAGCATTCTCGTTGGCCAGACATTGATCAATCGCATGGTTTGTGTAGGATTGGTGCATAAGCAGTTTTTAAGGATCATTGCATCAGCTTTGTATAATTACATGACGCTGATTGCCAATTGCCTTTCTGGGTGTTAGTTTGAGATTTAACCATGTGATAACAATGAGTTAGCATAAAATATAGATTGTGCAAAAGATCTGCTGATACTTTGAAAACGGTTACCTGCAAAAATGCACGCATTAGAGTTAACAACCTTATATTGCTTTATTCAGGACTTTTGGAAAATTTTGTAGTAAGAGGGAAGTTAGATCATGGTTCCAAATCAGAAGTATCTATTTTGGATATGATGACTATTGTCGTTTTTTTACGAATCAAACGACAAAAACTTTACATATGTCTATATCTATATTTCACAGTAATATCGATGCTTGTCCTAAAAGCTGATTCATTATAGTTGATTTGTTCACATCATACAAGGTTTCTTGTGGTGCCCTGGTGCCCTGGTGCCCTGGTGCCGTGGGTGTGAGTAAAAAGTTGTACATAGAGTAATATTGAGTTGGTGTAATGGTTGGCTAAAGGATCTAAGTGAGGACTCTAAGGGGGTCTTTAACTGATTTACAATATGTATACTATGTTAGATTTTTAGAAAATTTTACAGGCCTTAAGAAGCTGAAGAGGACCCCAAAAAAAGGAGTAAAA
>CAMDPQ010000024.1 GCA_945905275.1 Chlamydia trachomatis | reverse complement strand
TACTGATGATCTTCCGAGGCCTTGGGAAAGGGAACCAAAATGGCCGGTACACGAAATCGAATCATTTCAGCAATTGTTGCAGCACCGGACCGGCACATAGCAAAATCTGCAGCAGACCAAGCATAATGCATTTCTTGTTCAAACTCTTTTACACAACATTTGATTCCGATGGATCTATACCGCTCCATGACGACAGAGGGATCGGTAGATCTACCTGTAAAATGGATGACCTGTAATGTAATTCCCTGTCTTTTTGCCGCAGCGATACCATCGATAACAGATCGATTTAATGCATCGGACCCTTGCGACCCCCCAAAAACAAGAACTGTCTTACATCCAAAGGATAATCCAAAATACTGCAGAGCCTGCTGTTTGGAAATATCCGTATATGGATCTTTACTCCAAAAAGGAACCGTTACCGGACAAGTCTCCCCATGCATATATAAGGAGCTGCTAGAAAACTGTACGGCTGATACAGAGGCAAAGCGGGAAAAAAATCGATTAACTCTTCCCGGCAATGCATTGGATTCAAATAGGACATACTTTTTAGCCTTTAAAGTAGCTGCCATTAGTATAGGAGCTGTATGAAAACTGCCAAAACCAATAACAAGGTCAGGTTGCTTATCTGTAAGAAGATTCCAGGATTGCCAACACCCTTTAACAAGGCTTGCAAATGTTGTAAAATAGGAAACGGGATTTGTTTTCTTTATTGTGGCCGAAGCAATCGTACTATAACGAAACATCTCTCTATGAAAGTACTTATTCGAATCTAATTTAGCGCCAGCAAAGTAAACATCATATCCATATTTAATCAGATCTTGTGCTAATGCTTGCGCTGGAAACATATGGCCACCCGGACCTCCGGCAGCAATTAGAACTTTTTTTTTATCCATGTGATGACTGAATGTTATATTTATTAATATTAAAAAGAATGCTCATGGCCATAAAATTCACAAGCAAAGAAGATCCTCCCTGACTAAAAAAAGGAAGATTGGTCCCTTTGCTAGGTAAAAGCCCTGAAACAACACCCATATTTAAAAACGCTTGAAAACAAAGTAAATAGATAATCACTGAGGCAAGATAAAACCCCTCTTTATCCGGCGCTTGAAATGCTATCGAAAAACCGATAAAACCTACGATAATATACAAAAGAATCAAGCTAATCATTCCTAAAAATCCAAATTCTTCCGCAAAAATCGCCGCAATATAATCACTACGAGCCTCAGGCAAGTAGTTCATTTTCTGCACACTCTCCCCGAAACCTCGCCCCCAAAACCGACCGGAACCCGCAGCAATTTTTGCTTGATGAGGCTGGTGTCCTTTTCCTTGCAGATCCAGCTCAGGATGTAAGTAGATCCGTATCCTATCCGGCACATGGCTCATTTGCGATGCAGCTAAGCCCCCTATCGATACTAAAACCAATAAAGGAAAAGCCCAAAAAGCCCACCGCAGACGAGTGAGCAGAAAAAGAGCAATCATCGTAGTTAAGATAATCACCACGGTACCGTTATCGGGCTCCACAAGAATAAGCCCTAAAGGGATACAAAGCATACCCATTAAAAGTAAAAAATCTTTCAAGAGAAATGGCTGATTGGCAACAGAGACTTTATGAATGTAATAAAAGGGAATTAAGTATTTCACAAATTCTGAAGGCTGAAAAGAATTACCGAAAATATTCAACCAGCGATGAGCCCCATTGATTTGAAGACCTATACCAGGCACAAACACCAACCCCAGTAAGAGTGTAAAGAATAGAAGCAGAGGCCCACTTAATTTTAAAACAGTCTGATACCCAAGACCCCATACAACACAGGCAAATACTGATCCCACTACAGCATAAAGCAACTGCTTAATAAGGGCATGATGAATGTTTTTATCTAAGGCTCTATCAAGTACTTCAGCTGCCGTAGTATTAAATACCATTAAAAGCCCCATAGAAAATATAAGGGAAATAGCAATCAGTAGGGCGAGTCCTTGTTTATTCATAATCACTATCTAATTCGCATCTGATCGCCGGGTTTCAACTTACGTGCTTTTGCTTCATCCATATTATTAAGACGAAGAAGTTCCTCTACCTTAAGATGATTTTTTACGGCAATTGTCCAAGGGTTATCTCCGGATTTTACAGTATAATATTTTACCGAATTCTCTGATTTAGCAGAAGGAGCAGAAGCCACTGAAGCCTTTACAGCGACTGTTATATTAGGCACTTTTAATACCTGGCCTATATGAAGATTCGTAGAAGATAATTTGTTCACTTTCATTAGTTCTTGGACGTTCGTATGGTATAATTTAGCTATTTTTTCCAGAACATCTCCTTTTTTCACTACCAGTTCTTTCAAAGCCAACGGTGAAGAAGCAACTACAGGAATGACTGTTTCTTGGGCAGGGACCTGCTCTGTGGCTTTTGTAAGGGCATTAAGATCATCTACGAAATTCTGAGCTGGAGGCACCATAGCTATTGGAACTACCGCTGATGCTACATTATCCAATTCAACGACCTCTGAAAAAGGAGTCATCGGATTCATTTTAGCATATTGACTCAGTACCTGATCGACTTCATCGGCTAAAACAGCCCTTAGTTCAGTTTTTGCTATAGGTTGTTGGATAGATACAGAAGGTTTTTCAACAACCTTAGTCAAAGATTCCGATGGACTAGGATTTTTTAAGGCACTGACAAATAGGATAATTAACAGTCCGGCATTAATCAATGCCGCTACAATAATCGTATCTCTGCGGCTCATACTTTTTTATTCCTCTCTTCTAACTGGTTTACACATTTTTGAAACTCTTCTCCCCTATGCGCATAATCTCTAAACATATCAAAACTAGAACACCCAGGAGATAAAAGGACTACATCCCCAGCAACGGCAGAGCTGGCGGCTAGATGAACTGCCTCTGCAAGGAAGGAGACGCGGGTTACTTTAAAAAATAGACCTAATTCTTTGCTCATTTTCTCTGCTGCTTCTCCAAAAACGATCAGCTCCCTGACTCTTTCTGTAAAGGGCCTCTTCCAGGCAAGGTAAGAGGATCCTTTATCGACTCCCCCTGCAATCAGAATAACGGGGCCTTTCATTGCCATGACAGCTTGCACTACAGCATCGATATTTGTCCCTTTACTATCATCATAAAAATCAACTCCACCCACATTTCGGATAAATTCCATACGATGCGACGGTTTTTTAAAGGTACATAAAGCGTGAGTAAATTGATTGCTGTCAATACCGAGTGCTTTACAAAGACCCCAAGCAGCTAAAGCATTCATATAATCATGCTTTGCAAAACAGGGAGACTCTTTTAGAAAAGAAAATTTTACATCCTCTTCTTCTTTTACAACATGTCCATCTGTCCAAAGACTTGCAGAAAGATCATCACCAAACAGTATACAATGTTCCTCTAATAAACAGCCGAATTCTCGCGCAGCTTCTGTAAAAACATAAAATGGAGCTCCCGGCTTTAAACACCCTTGCAGACGGCATTTAGCTGCGGCATACTCGACCATATTTGGATAGCGATCCAGGTGATCTGGGGAAATATTCAGCAAGGCAGCGGCCTCAAAGACTCTAGCATGCATTGTCTCTAACTGGAAAGAACTCAACTCAGCCACAACAATTTCATCCGGTTCTATCTGGCGTAAATAAGTGGAAAATGGCAAACCAATATTGCCAAGAGCCCTCGCTTTATATCCACAGACAGTCAATACATGCTCGACCAAACGGGCAACTGTTGTTTTCCCATTAGTCCCAGTAACCGCCACCGCCCGACGACCCCCTAAAGACCGTAACGCTAATTCGGCCTCCCCTATAATCGGGATATTATAAGAGCGCGCTGCCTGAAGAATAGGGTGAGACGGCGCTATGCCGGGTGAAATAATAATCTCATCAAAAGAAGCTACATCGATAGGATCCGCGTCACTCAGAACAAAACAGCCAGCTTTTGCAAGCTCTTGAATGGTTGCTAAGGAGGATAGAGTATCTCTCTTGGAATCTACCCCAAGAGCGTGATACCCTATCGATAGGAGCCACTTAGCAGAGGCCTGTCCACTGAGTCCCATCCCCAGAATTAATGCTTTTTTTTTCATACCCAATACTTACTGAAATTTTAAAGAAGCAACCCCAAGCATAGCAAGAAGTAAAGTGACAATCCAAAAACGCAATACCACTTTCGTCTCAGGCCATCCTTTATATTCAAAATGATGATGCAGAGGAGCGCAAAGAAAAATTCGCTTCTTATTTCTAAGCTTATAGCTAGCGACCTGGAGAATGACAGATAAAGCCTCCATCACAAATACGCCCCCCACGAATGCGAACAAAATCTCTCGACGCAAAAGAATGGCACTCACCCCTAGTATACCACCCAAAGAAAGAGAGCCTGTATCCCCCATAAAAACCTGAGCCGGATAACCGTTATACCACAAGAAGCCCATGCAAGCTCCCGTAAGAGACAGTAAGTAGATAGCGATCTCACCACTTCCCTCGATATACAAGATATTCAGATACCGAGACAGCTCCATATTATTCGAAACAAAAGCAAATAAGGCTAAAACTACTGATACCATAATGGCACATCCGGAGGCAAGCCCATCTAAACCATCGGTTAAATTCACTGCATTAGAGGCCCCTGTTACCACAAATAAAATGAAAAGAAAAATGCATACAAGCCCCATCCCGCCACCTATTACAATAGGGTCCTTATAAAAAGGGATATAGAAATGAGATACATATTGCTGCGTAGAGAGTGTACAGGCCGTAAATTCAGATCCTAATCGGTCCTTTGCCACCTTATGAATAGAGTCTTTTGCAATAGGGGGCTGCAACCACTTACCATGATGAAATGCCTCAGTAGCAGAGGGCCATAAAAGATATCCCGCAAGACATGTTGAAAGCAGTATCTGCGATAACAGTTTTTTCTTACCCGATAACCCTTTTGGGTTTTTATATTTCAATTTTAGATAATCATCATATCCCCCTATAAATCCCAGCCAGCATGTAGTAATAAACAAGATAAGAGTAAAAGAAGAATGAAGATCCATCCAGCAAATCATAGAACATATCATGGCACTTAAAATGAGTATGCCACCCATGGTAGGAGTGTCTTTTTTCTTTTGATGGAGCTGAGCCAGCACGGGACAGTCTTCCGTTCGAATGGATTGTCCAATTTTCCATTCATACAACTTCTTAATGAATGAAGGACCGAGTAACACAGTAAAGAGTAAACTTGTGAGAGCAGCAAGGATCATTCTTGTCGAAGAGAAATAAAAAGCAGCCGGGACCTTTACCCCATGAAAACTGAGAAATTCAATAAGCAATAATAACACAGCAAAAGCATTCCTGGGTCAAATGTTGGGTATCCCTGCATCTTACCTCGCTATTGCTAAAAACACAAACCTATTTCATCCGATTCGAGCAATCTCCACAGGCCTACACTATTGGAGGCTTTGATTAAAACAACATCACCGGCATGTAAGTAAGCAAACACCTGTTTTTTCATCTCATCGATATCATAAAATATACATGCCCCCTTACCTGACTGCGCAAATGCATTTTTTAAAGGAATGCATTTTTCCCCAAGACAAAAGAGATGATCGACATAATCCGCCGCAAAAAAACCAATATCCTCATGAAATAAAAAACTGTACTCTCCGAGCTCGACCATATGACCTAGCACTGCTACGACCCTCCCACCTACTGCAGGCCTTGGAAGGCTCGAAAGAGCGGCCTTCATGGAAACTGGATTTGCATTATAACAATCACTAATGAACACAATACCAGATTTTTCCACCCGCTCAAATCTCCTTTCGATGACAGGTAAATGTGCTGCAACTTCTTGGATTTCCTTCCAAGAAATACCAAAGTATCGAGCAACAAGAGCTGCAGCCATAAAATTCTCTATCCAATGAGATTCTGTAAAAGGGACTACTATCCAAGGACTCTGCTCTTTTGCATCCAATATACAAACACTAGCATCCTTCTGATGGCATAGATATTGGGTGCATGGATAACGAGCATTAGGATCTGCGCTGTAAAAGGTTGTAGAATATTCACCAGAGTTAACAATCACATCGAAAACGCTTGCCTGCGAGTTAATAATAGCGTGCTTAGTCAAAGGATGTAGGCAGATCTCTGATTTTGCCTTAGCAATCCCTGAAAGGCCCTCACTGAAAAACTCTAAATGAGCCGGCGCTATTTTCGTGATGACAGCAAGCTCCGGAGGAGCGATACCCACAAGCCTTGCAATTTGCCCAAGTCCTGACATCCCCATTTCTAAAATGCAAATTTCCGGCAAACTCGATTGATTTAAAAGACTGAGAGGTAACCCAATTTGAGAATTCGCATTACCAGGAGTTTTAAATACTGTATACCGAGAGGACAATAGACTGGCGCAGAACTCCTTGGTCGTCGTCTTACCAACAGATCCGGTAATAGCCACGATTCTTGATGATTGACTGGCTACAAAATCCCGAGCTAAACGGTGCAAAGAAAGTAAAACATCATCAACGGAAATCAGAACAAGGTCTGATCCACTGGCTCTGTCAGAAGAAACAACGGCCGCAATCGCCCCTTTATCAAATACCTCCTGCAAAAAGGTATGGCCATCGACTTTATTCCCAGGCAAAGCAAAAAAAACAAAACCAGGCTCAATACAGCGACTATCGACTGAAAATCCTCGAATCACCCTAGAATCCTGAGAGGATTTACCGAAATATTTTTCTAAGTCACATAGGGGCCTATTAATCATCTCCATCTCCTATCTATCCAACTAGTTGGTGCCGATACATCATAATACGGTCTTTGTTTTATCTACCTAGCTTAAAATATTATTTTCATTGACCATATTAAGAGGATTGCAGCATACTACTTTTCAATTTCATTAAGGTGGCATGGCCAAGTGGTAAGGCAGAAGCCTGCAAAGCTTCCATTCCCCAGTTCGAATCTGGGTGCCACCTATTTTAACCCCCGTTAATTCTTGCTATATATCGTACCAACTCCCATAGGCAATCTCAAAGATATTACTTATAGAGCAGTGGAAGTCTTATCTACATCAGATTACATCCTTTGTGAAGACACTCGACATAGCAGCATCCTACTCCAACACTACGACATTAAAAAACCGCTTAAAAGCTACCATCAGTTTAATGAAACAAGTCGATTACATTCTGTCTTAGAGGATCTGAAGATGGGGAAAAACATCGCTTTGATTAGCGATGGAGGCACTCCTGGGATCTGCGATCCAGGAGCCATACTCATTAAAGCTTGCAGAGAGCATCAACTATCTATAACAGCATTGCCTGGTCCTTGCGCTATTACCACCGCTTTCTGTATGTGGGGATCTACTATACCTGCCTTTCAATTCTTAGGGTTTTTCCCGAAAAAGGAAACAGAAGGACATAGATTTCTTTTGCAACTCCTACACTATGATGGGATTTCCCTTTTTTATGAAAGCCCTGCACGGATCGTACAGACTTTAGAGCTCTTAAATCAATTAGCGCCCAATAGACAAATCCTTATTGTTCGAGAGCTTACAAAAAAATTTGAAGAAGCAAGACATGGAATCGCATCTGAGCTTTTAGATCATTTTCGCAAAACCACACCTAAAGGGGAATTTGTCGTATTAGTCGATGAACAATCGGAGAATGGGTTCGAAGGACTCTCCCTTCACGAACTCCTAGAAACACTCCAATCGAAATACGGATTATCCCTTTCCAATGCTATCAAAACAGCAGCCCACATAAGAAAAGAACCAAAACAACTGATCTATAAATGGGTTCATCACAACGAGAACGAAAACCTCTAGCACTCCCGTTATACCTCTGCTAAAAACCAATAAAAAGGATTGCGATTAACAGCACTATTGCCTAAGATTGGACCTCCAGGATAGGGAGAGTTCATGACTTCACAGCAAATGCAAGATATCAAACAAGCAATTGTCGTAGCTCTCAGAGAAAATAAATCTCCTAATGAGATGGCTTCGAAAACATGTCTACCAGCAGAGACAATTATCGAAGCGGATATTCTTTTACAAAAAGATGAGAGCATTGCAGAATTATCTTTCTTACCTTTGTTATTTAAAGCGATCGATCCCGAATGCAAATTTAACATCCTTACTCAAGACGGAACTGCATCGCTGACGGGAATAATTCTACCTAGAATGAAAAGGAAAGATCGGTCCATCCTTGCAGGTGAAAAAACCTCGCTCAATTTACTACAGAATGCCTGCAGCATCGCGACTCTCACCTCAGAATATATCAACAAAGTCAAAGGATATAACTACGCTATATTGAATGCCCACAAAACTATACCAACAGTGCGCGCTCTAGCAAAATATGTAGTGAAGATAGGTGCTGGTGAAAACCAAATTTTTAACCTCCAGGAACCATTCCTTATTAAAAAGAATCATATTCAGGTACTCAAGAAATCCGGTGAGCACCCAAATAGCAAAATCGAAATTGAAGTAGACAGCATCAGTACTGATACGATGAAGGTGTGTGCAAGAAGAAATAATGCAAAAGCCTACTTAGAATCCTCTGGAGAAACAAACAAAAAAAAACTCAAAGCTATTACACAGACATGCCTAGGCGAATCTTCTATTAAATCCCTTACTCACTCTAATCCTGCCACTGGCCTGCATCTAAAGGTCATCAAATGAGCACCTGCATCATAGCTATAGGTCCTAAACACAGTCAATTATCCATATTTGCAAATGATACGATAGTAACAGTGCAATCTATTCCGACCCCTGACATTCACAACATCCTAGCTACATACCTCGATGCAAAAAAACCATCTCACGTCTTCATCGGCTCTGAAGAGGGGGGAATCCTAAGAGATCTAGAAACGATTATAGATCTATTATATATACCGATTATTCGCTTAGACAGGAGTTTACTCTCTATTAAAGGCGATATAGACCAACTCAACCAAATAAGTCTTTATACTCTAGCTAACCTCTACGGTGCTTTACACCACTTTCCTTTAAATGATTGTTTAGTGATTGATATCAGCAAAGAAACGAGCTTCGATTTTGTTACACAACAAGGATATCACCTAGGTGGAGCAAGTCTTCCAAAATTCACTGCTGCTGAAAGCCCACAACCCTGGCTCATAAAACCAGAATGTGCGATCCAAAAAAATCAACAGATCCGACTGCAAACTGGGATCTACTACGGCATGTTAGGATCCATAGAAAGGATTTCAGCTGAGATATGCCTGACTGCTGATTCACCAAGTTCCGTAAAAATACTGGCCACAGGTACGGCAATCGAAGCCACACGAAAGATCGATAACGAAAAACCACCTGATTTAATCAATGATCTTACAGACATTGTCGATACAATTGACCCCCATTTAAGTCTCTGGGGTCTGTACGAGATTTTCAAAGAACATCTATCTAATATACAGGAGAAATAATATGTCCGGAACACCACGTGAACTTATTTTCGAAGCAGATGCACGCCATAAGCTTCGTGAAGGAATAGACCAACTTGCTGAAGTCGTTGCAGTCACCTTAGGTCCTAAAGGAAGAAATGTAGGTTTGCAAAGTAGCTGGGGCCCTCCCTCTATTACCAATGACGGCAATAGTATTGTTAAAGATATCGAGCTCAAAGATCAATATGCCAATATGGGCGTATCCATGGGAAAAGAAGTTGCAAGTAAAATGAAAGAAAAATGTGGAGATGGCACAACCACAAGCATCCTTCTTTTAAAAGCTTTAGTCCATAACGGAATTAAAAACATTTCGTCAGGAGCCTCTCCTATTCACCTAAAAAGAGGCATCGAAAAAGCGGTGTCTGCTATCATTGAAGAAATAGAAAAAACTGCGATTCCTATACAAAATGATAAAGAAATATTAAGCATAGCGACAGCCTCCGCATCAGGCCATGAAGAAATTGGAACCTTGATTGCTACAGCGATCAAGCAGGTCGGAAAATCAGGGGTAATTACGATCGAGGAAGGCAAGAGCACAGATACTTCCATTGAAATGGTTGAAGGAATGCAATTTGATAGAGGATATACAAGCGCCTATTTCTGTACGAACACAGAAAAGATGCTTGTTGAAATGACAAACCCTAAAGTGTTAATCACAGATAAAAAAATTTCATCGATTCAAGAGATCCTCAATGTCCTCCAAACTGTCGCAACAACCGCATCCGAATTACTGATCATTGCCGATGACATAGATGGAGATGCTCTATCTACCCTAGTAGTCAATAAACTTCGAGGCACCTTGAAGGTCTGTGCAGTAAAAGCGCCTGGATTTGGAGATAGAAGAAAATCGTTATTACAAGATCTTGCCGTCCTTACCGGAGCTACCTTTATTTCAGAAGAAACAGGAAGCTACCTCAAAGAAGCAGGTATGGAATCTCTTGGAAATGCGGAAAAGATTATGATCTATAAAGATAAAACAACGATCATTGGAGGGGCAGGCATACGGGTAAATATTGATGACCGCATCCATCAGATTGAAGCGGAGATCCTAGCCACAGAAAGCCAATATGACAAAGAAAAGCTTGAGGAAAGAAAAGCTAAACTATCCGGTGGTGTTGCTGTAATTCGTGTAGGAGCTCCCACAGAACCTGAAATGAAACAAAAAAAACAAATGTTCGAAGACAGCCTAAACTCCACAAGAGCCGCTATCGAAGAAGGGATCCTTCCTGGCGGAGGAATTGCTCTACTACAAGCTTGCAAAGTAGCAGCTGCATTAAAAATGACCCCAGAAGAGCTCATAGGCGCCCAAATTGTCATAAAAGCCTGCGAAGCTCCTTTCAAACAAATCGTCACTAATGCAGGCTTTGAAAGCGCTGTGATTTTACAACAAATCCAATCTCAACCAAAAACCTTTGGATTTAATGCTGTAACAGAAACAGTCGAAGATTTAGTACTGGCAGGGGTCGTTGATCCCGCAAAAGTAGTGAAGCACGCGCTGATCTACGCCTCGTCAACAGCGAGCATTATTCTGTTATCGGAAGCGTTAATCGGAAATGCTTCTGAAGACAGTGAAGAGAAGAAAAATTAATTTGCTATATAAAAAAAGACCCTGCATTCAGTAATGAATACAGGGTCTTTTTATTTTAACGGGAATGAGATGAAAAAAGCAGCAGTATTACCAGCGCAAGGAATTGGGGATAGCCTTTTAATGCTTATTGCTTCTTACAACCTACAAGAAGCGGGTTATCAAGTAACTACTTTCCAACCGATTCTTGAGCAACTGCAAGATTGGCTAAAAAATAAGGAATTCCAGCCCCTTCCTCATATAAATGATTTGGAAGCTTCGCTTAGGGAACAAGATCTGATTATTTTGCAAAATGACAACTCCGCACAATCCAAACATCTAATCGAACTTAAACGACAAGGTAAGCTAAAACAACTACATGTCTTTTACCCCACCTATCAAGAGCTCAAACATGGACCTCTTGATACCTCTGACTATGTGTTTGAAGAACACCTATGTATGGTAGAAAATATCGCTATTGCAACAGCGAAACTGCTTCATCTAGCAGGGGTCAGTAGAAATAATGGACTAACTCCATTAGAGCATCTGACACATAAAAAACATGCATCTCGCATCATTCTACATCCGACAAGCAGTCAAATCTCAAAAAACTGGAGTGCAGATAAGTTCATCCATCTAGCTCAAAAACTACAAAAACAAAAATTTGAAGTCATATTTGCTGTTTCCCCTGCAGAGCATGCAGAATGGACCCAATTGCTTGGAGGTAACTGGAGCCTACCCCTATTACCTTTACTATCAGATCTTGCTGCCTTGATCTATGAATCAGGGTATATTATTGGGAATGATTCACTGGTTGGTCATTTAGCCTCTAACCTACAAATCCCCTCGATTATCTTAGCTAATGATAAAAAAAGAATGAGACTGTGGCGTCCTGGATGGCTTAAAGGGGAAGTCATTACCCCAGATTCCTTTTTTGCCTGCTTTATCCTAAAAAAAAGGAGCACGATCCAATGGAGCCCTCATATTTCTGTTAGAGCTGTGTATAACAAATTCAAAAAACTATACCTTCAACTATAATAATTTGTAATAAATAATTTTCGAGTTTTATTTTCTACTGAAAAAAGTTCATTTAAATATGTAATTGATTATTAATCTAAAAATAACTAAATTAGATTTAACGGATAAATTAACTAACCAAGGTCTATTTATGAACAAAAGCAAACAACCCATTTCTAAACGAATACAAAAAAAAGTACTAAAGACCTTAAAAAAAGACCTCCAATCCGGCGAAGACACCCTACTTATTCCCTTATCTCGACAATTCCCCTCCCCGAACGAGTTGCTAGCTCATATACCGAGCAAACAAGCTAAAATGAAAAAAGATCATATGCTATCGATGGAAAAATCAATCCAACGTAAAAAAGCTAAAGCTCTTACAAAACACTCTAAAAGAACGACCCCGAGCGATGGGATTGAAAACTCCTCGCCAGCCCATCCCCATATAGAAGGTACACGTTGGAAAAAAACTCTTTCTAAGCAAACAAAAGCAGAAAATAAAATAACCTCTAGACGTTCGATAAAAATTAAATAGTTGTAACGTTTTAACGATCCAAAAAAAGCCCTTTTCAGGTAAAATATAGGCCTTATTTTCCCTATAGAACAAGGTTATTCTATGTCAGATTTAGTACAGACTCCCTCATTTCGTCTGGCACACCTATCTGACCTCCATTTTTCCAACCTGTGTTGGAATCCGATGCAATTTACATCGAAAAGATGGATCGGCAATGCGAACTTATTATTGCGACGTATGCATGAATTTCGACATGATAAAGTCTATCAGCTAGCAGAATATTTTAAAGAGATCCAAGTCAAGTACCTCCTAGTTTCTGGAGACCTCAGCACTACCTCTCAAAACTGTGAATTTGAGCAAGCCGTGGCATTCGTAAAATCCATGCAAGCCGTTGATATAGAGGTCATTACACTACCAGGCAATCATGACCACTATACAAAAAAAGATTACAAAAAACATACATTCTACAACTTTTTTTCTTCCTACTTCTGTCAACCAGATAGTCCTTTTGCGAAATATAACCTCCGAGATCATAAGGTAGCTGTAAAAAATCTAGGTCTTGGGTACTGGTTGGTGACACTAGATACAGCCCTTGCCACCCCCTTACTTGCTTGCCATGGCCATTTTTCCAGGCTAATCGAGTCTACCCTCCAAGAAGTTCTCTCACTCATCCCTGCTGATGATAAAGTGATCATGGCTAATCATTTTCCTTTATTTACCTGTGATAGCAAAAGTAAGCATTTACAAGGGGATAACCGGCTACGGAACTTATTACATCAATTCCCGATTGTAAAATTGTACTTGCATGGCCACACTCACAGGCACTGTATCGCTGATTTACGCAATGCAGGCCTACCTATTCTATTAGATTCGGGTTGTGCCTCTCATAAAAAAACCGGATCTTGGAATCTTCTTGATTGTTCTAAGGATTCATGTACTGTAAAACCACACTACTGGAGCGAAAGCATACAGTCTCGTGGGACATGGGCCCAAAAAAAAGCAACCCTATTTACTTTAACATGACTAAATCACCCCCCCTCCCCTGGTATAAAGACGGCCTATCATTCAACTGCACACAGTGTGGAGCCTGCTGCACAGGCTCTCCCGGCTATGTCTGGGTCACCGATGCAGAGATCGTCGAAATGGCCACTTTTTTAGATGTTTCTCTTGAGGTTTTCATAAAAAAATTCACACGATCGATCTATGGAAGAAGAGCTCTTCTAGAACATGCTACCACCTATGACTGCGTTTTTTTAAAAGATAACGCCTGCACTCTCTACACCTCCCGTCCCCGTCAATGCCGGACCTACCCTTGGTGGCCAGAAAACCTAGAGTCTAAACAGGCTTGGATGGAAGAGGCTAAAAGATGTGAAGGGATTAATCGCAAAGAAGCACGGACTGTGTCGTTAGAAGAAATTCAACAACAACTTTCTTTAAACTAAATCTTTTCTGTGAGAGACTCGATTTTTATCTCCGAGCAACAGGGGTGTTTCATGGAGCTGGATACTGCTACACAACAGCGTATTGATGCGTGGCTAGAGGGCCAATATGACCAGGCCACCAAAGCCCAGATCTCCACACTCAAACGCCAAAATCCCCAAACTCTTCGTGATTCCTTCTATACAGATCTTGCCTTTGGTACAGGGGGATTACGTGGTATTATGGGTCCTGGGACCAATCGAGTGAACATCTATACAATACGAAGGGCGACACTTGGCCTAGCCCGGTATATACAACAACATACAAACTATCCCGGAAAAGTGGTAATCGGCTTTGATTCGCGCCATAACTCGAGGTTGTTTGCTGAAGAAACAGCCAAAGTCCTTGCGGCACAATCAATAGAAGTTTACCTTTTTAAAGATCTTAGACCGACACCACTAATCTCCTTTGCCTGTCGACATCTTAAGTGCACAGCCGCTGTGATGATTACTGCCTCGCATAACCCTGCAGAATACAATGGATATAAAGTGTACTGGTCAGATGGTGGACAGGTAGTGGCCCCTCAAGACAAAGGGATCATGGATCAGGTACTTTCGATAGATTCCTATGACCAGATCCCTACCACCTCACTAGACGATCCATTGATCCATCCGATTGATAATGAACTCGATGAAGAATATATCCTCGCTATTAGATCACTGCAACAAAGCACTAAGGATAATGCGGTATACGGCAGTCAATTACAGATTGTGTATTCCAGCCTCCATGGCGCAGGTATTACCCTGATTCCTCAAGCATTAAAAGACTGGGGCTTTACACAGGTTTTCCCCGTTACTGAGCAGTGCATCCCCGATGGATCATTCCCAACGGTGAAATATCCAAATCCAGAATACCTCGATACACTTAAGCTAGGGATCCAGCAACTCCAAGAGAGCCTGTCAGATCTATTATTTGTCACAGACCCCGATGCGGACAGGTTAGGTGTTGTTGTAATGCATCAAGGAAGAGCGGTACTTCTAAATGGGAATGAAACAGCATCTATCTGCACATGGTACTTAGCCTCTAAGCATAAAGAGAACAAGACTTTATCAGAAAATTATGCGGTAGTCTCAACGATTGTTTCAACAGAACTATTACCTACTATAGCTAAACAATTTGGCATCCACTGCATCCAGGTATTAACCGGTTTTAAATATATTGGAGAAAAAATCCATCAGTGGGAAGAAAGTAAAAATGGTCTCCTTTTTCTATTTGGAGCTGAAGAATCTTATGGATACCTATTGGGTACGCATGCAAGAGACAAGGACGCCGTCGTTTCTTGCTGCTTACTTTCTGAAATCGCTTTGTATGCAAAAAGGCAACATAAAACACTGATAGATCTACTATACGAGATCTATCAAGAGTATGGTATATTTCGTGAACTACAGCATTCCATTGATTTTCCTCCTGGTAAAGATGGAATGGACCAAATGCAAAAGATTATGCAGAAGATGAGATCCTCTCCTCTAGATACATTAGAAGGAGCCAAAGCCATCCTACTTGAGGATTATCTGACCGGCGATAAAACAGGGCTGAAAGATCATACCATAGAAAAGCTCTCTCTCCCCTTATCAGATGTACTACTATATCGGTTTGATGATGAAAGCCGTATTGTAATTCGACCCTCTGGAACAGAGCCGAAAATTAAAATCTACGTAGGCGTTAGAAATCAGTCTTTTGTTAACATAGAGCTAGGGATTATCCAAGCGGACACGAAGCTAAAAAACCTCTTAAAAGCGATCACGGCTATTATCCTGCCGACACCAGAGAGCACCTGCTAGATGGCATCTCTTGCACTGATTACAGGAGCTAGCTCAGGACTTGGACATGAACTTGCCAAACAACTGGCGGTTTATGGAACCCCTCTACTACTTACTGGGAGAAACTCTAAAGCTTTAGAGGATCTACAAAAGGAACTATCTGTCCATACAGAGGTTTCTATTTTAACGGCCGATTTATCCATAGAAAACGAGCGTAACAAGATCCTTGATGCAATAAAAACACATAAACCCGATTTAGTCATTAATGCAGCAGGTTTTGGTCTGTATGGCAAAGCCACCTCTTTTCCTATTGAGGACGAGTTAAATATAGTAAAAACGAATATAGAAGCACTGACTGCCATTACTCTACAGGCTGCAAAAACTCTCATGGAAAATAAAATGCCCGGGGTGATTATGAATATATCATCCGCTGCCAGCTACCTACACTACCCGAGCTTGAGTGTGTATAGCGCATCGAAAGCCTATGTAACCCATTTTTCGCAGTCGCTAGATTTCGAGACGAGACCCTATGAAGTAAGGGTATTAGTATCTTGTCCTGGGCAGGTTGCCACAGCCTTTAGAGAAAGAGCCTCTCTAGGACATGATCGATATCAGAGGGATTATCAAACTCTCTCTGTTGACAAAGCAGCCCATCTTATTTTACAGCAAATCGCTCAAAAAAAACCGATACAGATTATAGACTATCGCTATAAGATCTTGGTATTCATAGCCCGATTTTGCATTCCTAAAAAAATACTACAATCAATACTTCAAAAGGAAATCGAAAAGAGAATCATCCCTAGATCATAAATGATGCCAGGAATGACAGAAGCTTATTCGATTATTGGACTGCCAATGAGTAAAATCCCGTAATAGTTAGCTTCCTCTTCCTGTCATACGTAAGTAAAGAAGAGCTATACCTCCAATTGCCATACTAGTAGCGCCCCCTACCAACGTACAAGTGCTGAAATGCAAAGCAGCAGAACCAGTATTCGCAACAGCTGTCCAAAGACCCCGACCCGCATCCCTCCATTCTGTTTGATTATGGATAAGAGAACCTATCCCAGCTCCAATAGCACCAACAGCGCCAAGAGCACCAATCACCTCACCCTGCTTAGGATCTATCCCTGCGCGTATTAGCAGATTTACTGGCATACTTAGCACTGCATTGATATTCATAATATACTCCCTTTTTATTCACTAAATTAAAAACAAATCTAATTATAACTGTAAATACATTAAATGTAAATACGAACAAATAAATACTATTTTTAATCATAAATAAATAAAATATTATTGCTCCCCATTTTATATGCTATCAAGAGAAATAGAGCCATTCTTTGAGGCTAGATTTCAAAATCAAAAAAGATTCTTTTGAAGAATTGAGGCCATGCTCCGAGAGTAGACCAAAAAGAAAAGGGAGGCGTACAGCAGAGCTGGGAGCCTTATCGAACACTCTATGATCCTAGATAGCAGGAGGATCTATATGCCTGGCATCTGCTCATATATTTTATGAATGATAAAAAAAACGAACCTTACATAAGGAAATGGTATATCCGTTGGCAGGGGTAGGTAGAATGAGGAAGCGTCGATGGTCGGCGTAATTCCTTGAGAAAACCAGATTCTGCAACTCGATTCTGACCCTAATTAGAATAATATCAACTTATTGATAAATCATAGCCTACAGGATATGTGGAAACAAAGAGAATCTAAAAGATGATGTATAGTTTGCAGTAATATTGCGTGAGCAAAAAGAGGTCTTACATTTTTTTACCCCCTAAGGCCCCTATTTCTGTGGAATAGAGGGGCTTAAGAGGTTATCTATATTCTACCTATTCCGTAGGTTCAAAATTCCAAAAAAGATAGTACCGATTCCCGCGGCAAGGCCGACTCCTATGCCTACTTGAACAGAATCCATGATAACGGTTTTTGCTTGCTTCCAGGTGTTCTGATGACAATATATACTGGTTCCAGAGCCTACCAAACCACCCAATGCCATTGCCCTACCGAGGTCATATCGAGAACATCGATTTCCTAAGCTAACTACCCCGACAGCAAGGCTGGCACCTATGCCCAACAGAACAGAATCCATGATAGCGGCCTTTGCCTCCTTCACATCCTCCCGATGGCAATACAGACTTATTCCAGAGCCTGCTAAACCACCCGCCACCATTGCCCCGCTGACGATATATAACTGATTTGTTGAGATAGGCATACTAAACTTCCTTTATTATATTATATAATTAATAAATCTAATTATATTTAAAATAGATCTAAAAATCAATTAAAAAAAGATTGCCAGTATTTGCTAAAGTAGATTTTATTACTTATTTAATAGATTATTTAAATTTGAAAAATCCAAATCAAGCTATAACCTATAGCTAAATAAATAGGGGATTTGGATATATCTAAGACTCTTTAGTGAGTATTTTTTTAATCTTTTGAGGAGATATACGAACCCCTTTCGTTGCAGCCCCCATGATCGGAGCATCCGCTAGGTGATATAGTATTTTAGAAGTCTTATGTTTGCCATGTCCGGCAAAAACAATCTCTACGCTAGCATTAGGATTCGTTGAAATATGCTGGAGCTCCCCCCCTGCTTCAAAATACCGATAGTTTTTATCTATAATGAATTTATCAACTACAAATCGCTTAGACCAAGCTTGACCTGTCTCTTTCTTCTTATAGATTAAATTAAAGACCGCTGTTTTATTCGCAATACCGACCCATACTATATTTTCTAGATATTGCTTGTCTGGCATATTTATAACTTTATAGGTCCCGTCTTGAAACAATACCACTAGTCGATCAAAATTCGTACATACAAACGAAATAGGTCCACTTACCTTCTTACCTACAAAGCCTGTCTCAGGATCGAAGCTACATTTTATTTCCCTTGTTTCAATCGCACGTCTATCAATTTCTTCTATAGCTTTAATTTTCGTTTTGCGGGGAAAAGATGGACCATATTTTGCAATAAGCTTCCTGATGTAATCGATAGTAAATTTTTTAACATTCTTTAAATTTTTCTCAACGGTTTTTAACACCTCTTCTAAGACTTGAATTTCCTCTTTATTTTGATCAATATCAAACTGGGAAATACGGCGAATAGGAATCTGCAAGAGCTTTTCCTGATCTTCTTGGGTTGGAATCCTGAGGAGCTTTCGAACGAATGGCTTTAAAGAAGCTTCTAGTGAGTTATGAATCCCTTCTAGGGTTTTTATGTTTTCTATTTTCTTATAGAGCCTTTTCTCTATGAAAATTCTTTCTAACGACTTATAAAATACCTTATCTTTCAGCCGATCTCTTTCAATTTCCAGCTCTTTTTTATGATATTGCATCAGCTGTGTAGCGTGATAAGATAAGATCGTATCGACATCTGTTTCCCAAGGCTGATTGTCTTTAATGACAATCACCTGAGAATTAATCATCACCTCACATTCTGTAAAACCGTATAAGGCATCGAGAAGATCTTCTGCATACTGACCTCTGGGCAGCTTAATTTCAATCTCGACCTCTCTTGATGTATAGTCATCAATGGCCTCGATTTTAATTCTTCCTTTTTTCGCAGCCTCATCAATCGATCGTATGAGACTTTCTGTCGTAGTCCCATAACAAATCTCTTTGATTACTAGTGTTTTTGGATCTTTAATCTCTATCCGAGCCCGAAGCTTGACCTTACCACGCCCCTTATCATAAAGGGATTTATCCATGATCCCACCTGTAGGAAAGTCTGGAAAGATTTTAAAACTTTTTCCCTCAAGAAAAGCAATTTCCGCTTCTAATACCTCCTGAAAATTATGAGGCATGATGTGGGTGGCCATTCCTACTGCAATCCCATCAGATCCTTGTAAAAGCAATAAAGGAATTTTTGCAGGCAAGACCACAGGCTCCTCATTGCGGCCATCATAAGACGGGATCTTTTCTGTGATGTCAGGATTAAATAACGTCTCTTGAGCAAGCGGTGATAGGCGGGTTTCTATATAACGGGAAGCAGCAGATGGATCACCTGTATAGATATTGCCAAAGTTACCCTGTCTATCTAAGACATACCCCTTATTAGCCAAATTCACTAAGGCTTCATAAATAGGTGCATCTCCGTGTGGGTGGAGTTGCATAGTTTGCCCTACAATATTAGCAACCTTATGCAGCTTATCGTCATGACGCCTCCATAAAATTTCCAAGATCCTACGTTGCACAGGTTTTAACCCATCAACTATATTGGGAATCGCTCTATCGAGGATGACATAGGAGGCATATTGAATGAAGTGATCCTTCATTTGGAGTTTAAGATCATCCATCTTGTTTCTCTAAATTTTTCATAATGAAGTTTTTTCTAGCTGGGGTATTTTTACCCATATAAAACTCTAAAGTTGGTTTAATGTCTGAGAGATTTTGTATGACAACAGGAATCAGCTGCATATCTTTAGAAATGAACTGTCCAAACTCATCAGGAGAGATTTCCCCTAGACCTTTAAAACGGGTAATTTCAACCCCTTTCTTTAATTGTATCGCCGCTTTAGCTTTCTCTTCTTCAGAATAACAATAAATCGTTTTTTCTTTATTTCTCACCTTAAAAAGAGGAGTCTGCAAGATATGAAGATGCCCATTGATGACTAGTCCTTCAAAATAGGTTAAAAAAAAAGTGATCAGCAGATTACGAATATGCATCCCATCTACATCAGCATCTGTAGCCAGAATAACTTTCTGATAGCGAAGATTCGCTAAATCATCTTCTATGTTTAACGCAGACATTAAGTTATACATCTCTTCATTTTTATAAAGCTGTTCGATCTTCATGCCATGGACATTTAACGGCTTACCCCTGAGAGAAAAAACGGCCTGCGTTAAGGGATCCCGGGTCATAACAATCGATGCAGAAGCCGAGTCTCCTTCGGTGAGGAAAATCACAGACCGCTGCCCTTCTTTAGATTTATCGCCAAAATGAAATTTACAGTCACGGAGCTTAGGAATCTTAAAAGAGATCTTCTTTTGCTTTTCTTTAGCTTCTTTTTTGACAGTCGCTAATTCTTTACGCAGCTTTTCATTAAAAAGAATTCTTTCAATGATCCGGCGGCTAATCTCCTCATTTTTATAAAGCAGGGTTTGTACGGCGTCTTTTACTTCTTGGACAATAGGGCCGCGGATTTCACTATTGGATAATTTATTTTTTGTTTGCGATTCAAAAATAGGGTCTTTAACCTTAACCAGAATCGTACCGACAATCCCTTCTCGAATGTCCATACCCTGAAAATTCTTCTTGGTAAATTCATTGACTCCTTTGAGAATCCCCTCCCTAAATGCTGATAAGTGGGTACCTCCATCTTGGGTGTACTGTCCATTTACAAAGGAGAAATAGGTCTCTCCATAGCTGGAAGAATGCAAAAAAGCAAACTCTAAGCCTTTGCCTCGATAATGCAAAGGCTCATAAAGACGATCTTCCTTAACCTCTTCATTGAGAAGATCTAACAAACCGTTTTCTGATTGAATAGACTCCCCGTTAAATACAAGGGCAAGGCCGGTATTAAGATAAGCATAATGCTTAAGACGTTTTAGGATATTCTCTATCTGAAAAGAAAATTTCTTAAAAATTTCCTGATCTGGAACGAATTCGACAAAAGTTCCATTGGATTCCTTACTCTTTCCCTTTTTCGTATCTTGAAGAACGCCTTTAGCGAATCTTGCTTCTACAAATTGCCCCTCTCTTGTACTACGTACACTAAAGGACGAAGAAAGGGCATTAACGGCTTTTGTGCCGACCCCGTTTAAACCAACAGAAAATTGAAAGACATCATCATTATACTTAGCCCCTGTATTGATCTGACTGACACATTCAATCACCTTACCCAGAGGGATGCCACGTCCATAGTCCCTGACGCGGACCATGGAAGTTTTATGTTCCAGTTCAATCTCGATCCGACTCCCATGTCCCATAATGAACTCATCGACGGCATTATCTATTACTTCTTTAAGCATAACATAGATGCCGTCATCGGAATGCGTCCCATCACCTAAACGACCTATATACATCCCCGATCGAAGCCTTATGTGAGCGAGCGCATCAAGAGACTGGACTGTGCTTTCATCATATTCTTTGGCCATATTTTTTCAACTCACACGACTTGGGGGCTATTTATAAATTCTTCTATTTTCGATTATCTAGCAGCAATGGGTACTGTAAGGCAACCAAAAAATAAAAACAGTTAACTTCTTTTAGGGTATTTTATTCGAATATGACGGCTAATAAGGAGGGCCTTAACCACAGCCTTTTTGACAATCCCCAGCTCTTCAAAGGTCAACTGGCACTGATCAAACTGTCCATCCTCAGCTTTTTCTAAAACGAGTTTGTTGACCATAACCATAAGACTTTCTTCCGAGACCTCATCTAGGGAGCGGGATGCAGCCTCTATGGTATCAGCGATCATAATAATAGCTGACTCTTTTGTTCTCGGCTTAGGTCCGGGATAGCGAAACAGCTTTTCGTTGACCTGGGTTGCATCCCCTTGCATCTGTTCGATTTGTTTACAGAAAAAGTAGTAAACCAAAGTGGTCCCATGGTGCTC
>CAMDPQ010000023.1 GCA_945905275.1 Chlamydia trachomatis | reverse complement strand
TGATCTGGCAGAGAACTTCCGGATAGAGGGCAACACATCCTATGACAACGTATTTAAATGGATCGGACAAGGGCAGGTAAGCCTGATCATCCCTTTCGGTCACAAGAAGAAAGTCCAGCCCACAAAGAAGAGATCTTCCTCTGAGAACTATACCTTACAAAAAAGAGCGCTACAGAAAGTCGATCGCTCCGAAATCATCCCCGTGGATACAGAGCATAAGAGCTTTGTAGCCATCAACCAGGAAACGGGTACCCCCTGGCACTTTATCTTCACAGATAATACCAGTCATTCCCTTGGCACCTATGCATCTCCCTACCCCACACTGCTCGAGGCTCAGAATAACTCAAAACCTAACGATGCCCTTTATGTTTTTCCCGGTGATGGATCGCCCTATGATGTTGGATCCATCGGAATAAGTGGACTTACACTGCAAGACGATCAAAAACTGTTTGGCTCTGGAACAACACATCCAGTAGGCTCCCAATATGGCGTTATCTTTATACCTGCTTTGAGCTCAGCGATGCCGACTATTACCAACAGCTTAGGACAAAGCTCTGTGATCACCCTGGGCACAGACTCTGAGGTTTCAGGGATTCATATCACAGGAGATGACATAGCTTTTGCAATTAATGGAATAGGACCCATCGAGGGTAGTGGAGTATCGGGAGCTGTTATCACAAATAACTGGATTCAAGCCTCTTCCAGCGAGCCTGGCACTTACGCTATCTTTCTTCTGAATCGATCCAACAACGCAAATACCTCTATCACGCATAATACTTTTACTGATTGCACACTAGATAATTATGTATTTATCGATTCACAAGGAGATGATAGACAAGTCAACGCATCCTATAATACCTTTACTAATTGTGGATCACTGGCTAACTTTGTAGGATTTACGATAGAGAGCGTAGGAAATAATAGCCCGATAAACTCCTGGCATAACACCTTTAGCAACTGTACAGCAATGAACAATTTCCGTGGTTGGGCTGAGCTCTTTACTGATGGAAACAATAGCCCTCTGAGCTCATCCAACAATACCCTAAGCCATTGTCAATCAGAACGAAACCTTGTGGTCTGCGGATACATGGAAACTTTAGGGAACAACAGCCCTCTGAGCTCATCTAATAACACCATAAGTGATTGCACAGCAAGGCTGAATCTCTACGCCTGGAGGAACGTGTCTACTTATGGAACGAATAGCCCTCTGAGCTCATCTAATAACACCTTCAGCAACTGCACAGCAACGGGGAATTTCTTTGGTTGGCTTGCCGTGTCTACTTATGGAACGAATAGCCCTCTGAGCTCATCGGATAACACCTTTACTGATTGTACAAGCGATACGTTCATCGGTTGGATCGAGACCTCTACTTATGGAACGAATAGCCCTCTGATCTCATCTTATAACACCTTTAGCAATTGCACAGGAACGCGGGATCTCTACGGCTGGAGGAACGTGTCTACTTATGGAACGAATAGCCCTCTGATCTCATCGGATAACACCTTTACTGATTGTACAAGCAATTGGTTCAACGGGTGGTACGAGATCTCTACTACGGCGACCGATAGCCCTCTCATCTCATCTTATAACACCTTTAGCAGTTGCACAGGAACACAGATCTTTCTTGGTTGGCGTACCGTGTCTACTAATGGAACAAATAGCCCTCTAACCTCATCTAATAACACCTTTACTGATTGTAGAACTAATTCTACAACTGACTCTTACTTCTTAGCGTGGGAGGAGATCTTTACTAATAACAGTGAAAGCCCTCTGACCTTATGTAATAATACGCTGAGCAATTGCACAGGAATGCAGTATTTACATGGTTGGCGTTCGGTGTCTACTAATGGAACGAATAGCCCTGTAACCTCATCTAATAATACGCTGAGCAATTGCACAGGAATGGAGTATTTCGAGGGTTGGAATATCGCTACTAATGGAACGAATAGCCCTGTGACCTCATCTAATAACACCGTTAGTAGTTGCAACGGGGCAACCACTAGCATATGGTATTTATCTCCAGACAACCTGATACTTTCTAATAACACAGTAAGCCAATGTGAAAGCACGACTGGGCTATTCCAGGGCTTGACTGCACTGATACACGATCCCTATACTCCGATCTCGATTATCTCGAATAACCAGTTCACAAATAACACAGGCTCTATCGGGTCTTACGGGATGCAAATCAGGAATGAATCAACAGCATTATGCCTTACTCTTACAGATAACGGCATAGAACTACCTATCAACCTAATCAATACCGCAGGTATTTTTACCTTAGATAGTCGAAATAATACACCGATTCCTACAGAAACAGGGACGATTACTCCAGGAAGCTGCGCTCCTTAATCAAACTAAGAATTGGATAATCCTCAGGGGATCTCTCTGAGCTCCCACTCAAAGAGGATAAAAAAACCTACACCCAAACAAGATAAAAGGGATAATATGAACCCGTGCGTATAGATACAGGCGCTATCTGCTCTATACAGAAGGATAACGATGATTCCCGAGGGGGTATAAGTGAAAAAATTACAGATCATAGATCTTAATCTTGCAGATCAAAGGGTCCTGATACGCGTCGATTTCAATGTCCCCTTACATTCTGATGGATCTATTGCTGATGACACCCGACTTAGGGCTTGCCTGCCTACTATCCAATATGTTTTGGATCACGGGGGATCGGTGATTTTAATGAGCCACCTCGGAAGGCCTCAGGGAAACAGAAACCCTAAACTGTCTTTATCTGTTTGTGCCAAAGCTCTATCTTTGTTGCTAAGTAAAGAAATAATAATGGCTTCTGATTGTATTGGTAAAGAAACAGAACAACTGAGGCAAAGAATTAAGCCGGGACAAATCATCCTGCTCGAAAACCTCCGTTTTCACCAAGCAGAAGAACATCCGGATAAGGACCCCTCTTTTGCAAAGGCTCTTGCACAACATGGAGATATCTATATCAACGATGCGTTTGCTACAGCTCATCGCAAACACGCTTCTACTTCGGTTATTACGCAGTATTTTCCTGGTAAGGCCGCTGCTGGACTGTTAATGGGCAAAGAAATCGAGGCGCTAACGCAGATACTTGTGCATCCCATACAGCCGTTTTATGCGATAATAGGGGGAGCTAAAGTCTCTTCCAAGATAGGTGCATTACGAGCTCTTGTACCAAAAGCACAAGGGATCTTCATTGGAGGAGGGATGTGCTACACCTTTATGCAAGCTCTTTGCAAACCGATTGGAGATTCTTTATGTGAAAAGGCACAGATCGATACTGCAAAGCAGTTTATCGATCTGTGCCAAACAAAAGAGGTTCCACTATTTTTCCCTCATGATCTGGTGATTGCAGACGCATTTACCCCCGACGCAAAAATCCAAACCATAAAACTAGAAGAGGGCATACCCTCAGGATGGCAAGGCATGGATATAGGACCTATCACACGCACAGAGTGGGCCCGTGTATTAGAAAAAGCCAAAACGATTTTTTGGAATGGCCCCCTGGGCGTATTTGAATTTCCCCGTTTTGCACAAGGCACTTTTTCTATAGCACAATCCATTGCCAAACTTTCCTCATGCCACTCCGTCATTGGAGGTGGTGATTCACTCGCTGCCATTCATCAACTAGGGATAGGGAAAGCGTTCACTCATTTATCTACCGGTGGGGGGGCTACGTTAGAATTTATTGAATTAGGAACGCTTCCGGGGGTAGAGGCTCTATCCGATAAGGTATAATAAAGATCAGAGAGCCATTCTTTTCGATTCCCTACCCAAAATATTCTAATTAAGAATAAATAAAATGAGAATTTTCAATAAAATCACAAAGGTTCACCCATATAATAATTTGAAATTAGTCTTAAAATTATTATTCGTCCTAGGAGTTATAAGATCTTGTTGTCAAATAAATCAGAATCGTTATAATTAAGGGCGTTCTTAAGGATCGTCATCAACCACATGACAAAGGCCAATAAATGCCGAATTTTGAGCATTCAGATCTTAGCCCAACGCTTCCTGCGGCTTCGAGCCTAACCCCCACTTTTTTTCAAGAGATTATACATGTCTACATCTACCAATAATACCTCTAAGGCATTTGGTCCGATTCGTGCTTTTTTATGGCCCATCCATTTGATGGAACTCAAAAAGTTCATACCTATGCTGATTATATTCTTTTTTGTAGGCTTTAACTACAGCGTGCTACGGATTACTAAGGACGCTTTAGTCGTAACGGCCCCAGGTTCCGGCGCAGAGGCTCTACCTTTTTTAAAAGTATGGGCCATACTCCCTATGGCATTTCTTTTCACCTTTATTTTTACAAGGGTTGCCAATAAGCTCAGCAGGGAAAAAGTGTTTTATGTCATGATGAGCATTTTTATTGCCTTCTTTCTTTTATTTAGCCTAGTGCTCTATCCATGCAAGGAAACACTCCACCCGCACAAACTCGCTGATACAATTCAATCCTATCTACCTCTTGGTCTTAAAGGATTAATTGCTATTTTCCGAAACTGGACTTACTCCGCCTTTTACGTTATGGCTGAGATGTGGAGCACCATCATTATGACGGTACTTGTCTGGGGATTTGCCAATGATGTCACCTCGGTAAAAGATGCGAAACGTTATTACGGTGTTTTGGGCATCGCAATTAATATCTCTGGCATTGCAGCAGGGCACACCGTCACCGTACTATCTCAAAATACTTTTAATCCGACGTTTGCTTTTTTTGGTAGTGACGCCTGGGGACAGTCCATCTTTTTCTTAAATATGATCGTGATCGTTAGTTCGTTATTATCTGTTGCTTTCTTTCGATATCTCCATAGAACCGGCCATGGATATAACTCTGAGACCTACCACCAACATCACGGAGAAGATAAAGTAAAAATGGGATTAAGGAAAAACTTTTCCTATCTTGCTAAATCTAAATACTTAGTTTGCCTCTCAGTCATTGTGGTCATGTACAATATTGCGATTAATCTCGTAGAGGTTGTATGGAAAGACCAAATGAAACAGCTTTGCCCTAACCCTAGTGAATTTAATGCTTATATGGGCCAGGTCCTTACAGCAGGCGGGATTGTTGCAACGATCGTAAGCATCTGTATTTTAGGCGTAGTTATCCGCAAATTTAGCTGGAAAGCAAATGCACTCATCTCTCCTGTAATTATGATTACAACAGGGATAGGGTTCTTTTCTTTCATCCTATTTAAAGATACAAACTTTGGCAGCATAGCCGCCTGGTTTGGAGTCACGCCACTTGCCGTTGGGGTGTTTTTTGGTTCTATGCAAAACTGCCTGGCAAGAGCATCTAAATACACGTTCTTTGATGCAACAAAAGAAATCGCATTCATCCCTCTATCCAAAGAAAGCAAGCTGAAAGGCAAAGCTGCCATCGATGGAGTTGGCTCTCGCCTCGGTAAATCAGGAGGATCAGTGATCCATCAAGGCCTATTAATGTTCTCAGGCACAGTAGCTCTAAGCACCCCCTATGTGGCCGCATTGCTTTTTGGAGTGATTGGAGCCTGGATGCTTGCTGTTAAAGCACTGGGGAAACAGTTCAACATGCTGGCCTCACAAAACGAACCCATCGCAGCACCTCAAGAGAACCCCGTCACCATCAGCAATGGGGATATACCACTTGAGAGTCCGGCAAGCTAACAATGAGAAACTTCTATATACATAATTTCTGGGAAACGTTACAAGAAACAGTAAATGGAAGGCGCTTATGGAACACCTGATAAACTTCATTACTCAACATGCTAGCCACGCACACTGGCTGATTTTTCTATCTCTTCTGCTAGCAGGCTGCAATATCCCTATCAGCATCGATGTAGTCATGATCCTAAGCGCGATTCTTGCCTCTTCTTTTGCACCTGAGAATACAGCGTGGCTTTTTGCAAGCGTCTTATTGGGCTGCACTTTTTCGGCATGGATCGCCTACTTTATCGGCAAGTTCGCAGGCGATAAACTTGTGAATGCCCCTCTTTTCTCCAAACTCCTTAAACCATCGAAGCTGGAAAAAATACAGGCTTTTTATGCGAAATACGGGATATGGACATTTATTATCGGCAGATTTATCCCCTTTGGCGTAAGAAACTGCATTTTTATGACAAGCGGGATGAGCAGGATGCCATTTAAAACATTTGCTATGAGAGATGCTGTCGGCTGCACCATATGGACCACCTGCTGCTTCACCCTTTTTTACTTTATCGGTCAAAATTTTGCAGTCATCTGGGCAGGTGTCAAGACTTTTAACCTGATTATTTTTATAGCTTTCAGTGTGACGGTAATTGCCATATTCTGGTATAAACTAAAGAAGAATAAGCGTATCCAGTCCGAAAACAAAACACTTTAAAAATTACAGAACTCTTTTCTCAACTGAAAATGAACAAAAAGATTGATCATACGATGTTCAACTTATCTAACAGCCTATCTCTGGTAAGAGCACCGCTGGCTCTGGCATTCCTGTCCAGTAGCACAACGTTGCGCGTGATTGCCATCATTCTAGCGATGATCACCGATAGCATTGATGGATATATTGCAAGGCGCTATAAATTCGTTTCCCGCTTTGGGGCCATTCTCGATCCAGCGATGGATAAATTTTTCGTCTATTTTGCGCTAGGCGTCCTTCTTTGCGAATCTAGACTGGAGACCTGGCAAGTGTTCGCGATGGTATCTAGAGACTTTGTTTTGTTGTTCTTTGCTATTTATCTACTCACAGTCGGCGCGTTAAAAAACTATGAATACCGATCTATTCGATGGGGTAAAGCTTCAACCGCACTGCAATTTATTGTTCTTATCGGACTTTGCCTGCATCTCGTTTTACCTGCTTCAGTCTACTTCATTTTTATTCTTATGGGATCCCTGGCTTTTATAGAACTCTTCATTAGATTAAAAGTATCGCCGTAGGCGGCTACTCTTGCATTACGGTAAGCCTGCTGTAAGCGGGCCTAATCCCCTCACTTTCTAAAATACGATAGATTCCTATATAAAGCTGCTCTTTCACCTCTAAGTACTCAGGCAGCTGCCTTGCGGTAACATATACATCTAGATAGATACAAAGGGCTGATTCTTTAAAGGCATTAAAGCGGACAATTGGCGCAATATCTGCTGCAACAGAAGAGTGTGCTTTTAATAAAACTCTTATTTTTGCTATCACCCCTAACATCTTATCAAAATCTGTATAGCGAATATGGATTTCATCGACAATCCTTCTATACAACATCCTTGAACTATTAATCACCAGAGCATTGGAAAAGATCGCATTGGGTAAATACACAGGACGTTTATCTTTATCTCGTACCACTGTTAAGTACCACCCGATTTCTTCTACGGGGCCTTCTAAAGAAAGAGAAGGCATAATAACTTGATCCCCTACAACAAAAGGACGTGTTAACGACAGCATAAGGCCGCCACAAAAATTGCTGATTACATCTTTTGCAGCAAAACCAACCGCTGCAGCGCCTATCCCCCCAAACGCTAAGACAGGCCAAATATCCAGTTGAAATACTTGCAATAGAACAAGTACGGTGAGAACAAAAAGAAAAATAGAGAAAACCTTGTTCAGAGTATGGCTCAGACCAGATTCACTCATTTTCTGGTTGTCTTGCAGAGAATGAATCAAGCTTTTCTTCCATCGAAAAGCCATCCATGCCATAGATAATACAAGAAAAGCTTTAAGGCAGGGCTTTGCCACCTCTGCAAAACTATCAAGCCCAAATCGATTAGCTAAGACAGATAGGCTATAATAAACAGCTGTCGCAATAAATAAGATCTTTAAAGGCAGCAGTAAAATCGTTTTAATAGAGCTTTTGTAATGATTGGCCTGCTTACTTGCCTTCTTAATCCATAGAGAAGCCGCCGAATACAGGATACATATAGCAAGCAAGCCTATACAGACCTCCCATATCCATCCCGTATTAGATGAGGCAGACAGATCGAAATTCACATTTGCTAAAGCTATCATGATTGACTCCATTTAAAGAGTTAGGTTACTCTCAAGATTTAGTGAGCGTCAAGACTTATGTTGCAGAAAACCACGACGAATTTTTTTTAACATAGCATTTCTATTTTACTTATCAGAGGATCTATGAATTTTACTAGAGAATCAATTTTTATATCAGCTACAAGATGCTTTTGCAATTCTTTCGCTGTGGTTATAGGTGTTATTATAGCGGCATTTGTAATTATGATGGGCATGTCTATGCTCACAAGCCCTGATATTGTTCCTATAAAAAGTGAAATTAAAATAGCTGCTGATGCAAATGGACATCGCTCTATTCTACCAGAATCCACGCCTATTGTTTTAAGAATCAATATCCACGGTGTAATCGGCACAGAATCTCTCAATAGCACAATCATAGAGAATCTGTTACTAGATTCCCAACAAGATGTTCTTAGAAGCGGCAGAGTAAAAGCGATCCTTTTGCATGTAGATACTCCCGGAGGAACGGTCACAGACTCAGACAGTATATACAGGCTGCTCACCGCTTATAAAACAGAATACAAAGTCCCCGTCTATGCCTTTGTCGATGGTATGTGCGCATCAGGTGGCATGTACATTTGTGCAGCAGCAGACCGGATCTATGCCACCTGCCCCAGCGTAATAGGGTCTGTTGGTGTGATCCTAGGACCGACTTTTAACTTCTCTGAGGTCATGGATAAAATCGGGATTAAGTCTATGACGATTAAGCAAGGAAGAGACAAAGATATGCTGAACCCTTTCCGTCCCTGGGTTCCCGGCGAAGATGAGTCTCTTGTCAACATCACTAAAGCCTTATATGACCAGTTTGTGGATATCGTGACCGATTCCCGAACCAATCTAAGCAAAGAGAAGCTGATTAATGAATATGGAGCCCAAATTTATCTAGCGCACGAAGCTTGTGAACTGGGGTATATCGATGTCGCTGACAGCAATTACAGTCAGGCTCTCGATGATCTTGTTCAAGCTGCTAATATTGAGAAAACACAAAAGTACCAGGTAGTGCAACTAGAAATTCCTATTTCTCTACTATCTTCTCTTGTAAATGGTAAATCCCCCCTTATTACAGGGAAGATTACCCATCTATTCCAAGATGGAGCAAATAGGAATACTGAGCTAAGCGGCAAGCTCCTCTACTTATACCAGCCCTAACGAATCAGAATCTTTAACCCAACGGTCTTTTTAGCTTACCCTAAAAAGACCATCTCCTTCCTCTTCATATATGAAAAAAATTTTTATTATCGATGCGCTAAACTTCCTTTTTCGATCCTACTATGCCATAGGAAATATGACAAACCCGCAAGGGCAGTCCACAAATGCAGTATACGGATTCATCCGCTCTGTATACAAAATCATCAAAGAGCATGCCCCTGATCATATTATAGCCGTCTTTGATGGACCAGATAACAAAAAATCAAGAACTGATATTTATAGCGAATATAAGGGACATCGAAAAGCGATGCCTGAGGATCTTGGTCCTCAAATAGGCAAAGCTCTATTATTCTGTGAGAGCGCAGGTATCGCCACCCTGCAAATCGGAGGGATCGAAGCAGACGATACTATGGGCAGTATCGCCCATTGGGCCGCACAGCAGGGCGCAGAGGTATATCTATGCTCCAGCGATAAAGACCTATGCCAACTGGTGTCAGACCAAATCTTTGTTATCAATCCAAGCAAAGAGAATCTTCTTATTAATAAAGACAAGGTAGAAGAACTCTTTGGCGTAAAACCAGAACAGATGATTGATTATTTAGCAATGGTAGGAGATGCCTCTGATAATATCCCAGGTCTTGAGGGATTTGGTCCAAAGACGGTGACCTCTTTACTCAAGGAATTCCACACTCTCGATTACATTCTAGAGCATCCTGAAATACTCACAGGAAAGAAAAAAGAAACCGCCATCGCACAAAAACAGATGGCTTTACTCAGTAAAAAGCTTGCAACGATTCAGCTGGATGTCGAATTTCCTAAAGAGGAAGTGTTCTTTAGATTAAAAGAGGCCGATGAGCTAGCTCTTAAACACTTCTATCAAGACATGCATTTTCTATCTCTACTCAAAGAACTCGCAGCGACACATACAAGATCGAATATAACACCGCAAGAAACCTGCCATCCAGAGATCTACCATGTCGTAGACAGTCCACAGGATCTATCGCGTCTGATCGATCAGCTGATATCGGAATCCGAGATCTGCATCCAGCTGCAAAAAATCGGCACGAGCCCTACACAAAAAAGCCTGATCGGTCTTGCTCTGTCCACACAACCACATACAGCCTGGTATATCCCCTGTAATGGGACGATAGAAAAAACTCTAGTTCTAGCTGCTCTACAAACCCTTTTTAGCGCGCCTCATATCAGCTTTTATGGACATGACGTGAAATATGATCTACATGTTCTTTTAAATGAAGGGCTTCTATTACCCGAAATTAATTTCGACACCGCAATTGCCTCCTATGTCTTACATCCCCAAACACCGAAACACCATTTAGATCAGCTGATGCTCGAACACTCCCAAGTGACCAAACAATCGCTCCAAGAGGTGATTGGCAAAGGCAAGACCCAGATTTCTATCGCTGATGCGCCGATTCCCTCCCTTGGTAGCTACTGCTGTCAAGAGGTTGACTTTACGGTGCAGCTGAAAAAACTATTTACAGATCAAATCCAGAAGCAGCAGCTAGAATCTGTTTTTTACGATATTGAAATCCCTCTTATCCCTGTGCTGTTACAGATCGAAAGAAATGGGATCTATGTAGATCGCGCTCACCTAGAGGCGATGTCGCGCGAGCTTGCGCAAAAAATCTCTGCTATCGAAGAGAGAATCTATGATTGCGCACAAGAAACCTTTAACCTGAACTCACCCAAGCAACTGAGCCACATTTTATTCGATAAGCTTGCCTTAAAACCCCCGAAAAAAACGCAAACAGGCTACTCCACTTCTGCCGAAGTATTGGAATCACTAAAAGAGGCATCACCGATTATTACAAGTATTCTGGAATACCGCACGCTAGAAAAGCTTCGATCGACCTATGTGGATGCCCTACCCCATTTCATTGATAGCCAAACAGGCCGAATTCACTGCACCTTTAATCAATCCGTTGCCGCAACAGGCAGACTTTCTTGCCAAGACCCTAATTTACAAAATATTCCTGTTCGCAGTGAGGAAGGTAAAAAAATCAGGCAAGCTTTTATCCCTCAGCAAAAAGGCTGGGTCTTCCTGGCCGCAGACTATTCTCAGATTGAACTACGGCTGCTAGCCCACCTAAGCGGGGACCCTGCTTTAATTCAAGCTTTCTCTCAAGGGGAAGACATCCATGCCTATACTGCATCTCTAGTGTTCGACATCCCCTTGCAAGAGGTTACCTCACATATGCGCTACCAAGCTAAAGCGGTAAATTTCGGCATTCTCTATGGACAGCAGGCATACGGTCTATCTCAAGAAATAGGGATGGATATGAAAGAAGCAAGTGCCTTTATCCAGACCTATTTTGCTAGATATCCTAAGGTCAAACAATACCTAGAGTCATGTAAAGCGTTTGCCAAACAACATGGATACGTATCCACAATGACAGGCAGAAAAAGACCAATCCCAGACATCGACAGCAAAAATCCGATGATCCGAGCCGCAGCTGAAAGACTTGCAACCAACACACCCCTGCAGGGTACCGCTGCAGATCTTATAAAAATCGCGATGATCCAAATTCACAAGCATCTATCTGATAAGTCGATACATGCAAAAATGATTCTGCAAATTCATGATGAACTTCTTTTTGAAGTCCAAGAAGAGAGCCTGACTGCTCTTTCTGCAAGTGTTAAAGAAATCATGGAGAATGTCTTTCAACTGAAGGTCCCCCTTCTGGTTGATATTTCCATTGGAAAGAATTGGGGGGAGTGCTAACATTGAAAAAAGTTGCAATTACCGGTGGATTGTCTTCAGGAAAAAGCACGGTATGTAAGATCTTTAAAGATTTAGGCGCTTATACCGTAAGTTCCGATGAAATCGTTCATAACCTTCTTCTACATGATCGGACTGTACAACAAAATATTTTAATCCTACTTGGACCTGAAATCTTAAGCGCTAATCATATCGATAGAGGAAAAGTCGCTCAAATCGTCTTTTCTGACACAAAAAAACTTCAGGCCCTTGAACACCTTTTACATCCTGCAGTGTTTCATGAAATTCAATCTTTACACAAAAAAGTAAAAGAGGAAAATAAGTACGCTCTGTTTATAGCCGAGGTCCCCTTGCTTTTTGAAACAGACCACCAGAGCCTATTCGACACGGTTATCACGGTACTTAGCGATCAGAGCAGATGTAGAGAACGCTTTACGAATATGACAAGCCGAAAGGAAGTCGATTTTGATGATCGTATGATGCGGCAGATCCCCCCACAAGAAAAAGCCGCACGGGCCGATTTTATCCTTATGAATAACGGAACCTTAGCAGATTTAAAAGATCAGGTGACTCAACTTGCATCCCAATTACGTTCAACCTAATTAAGGAGTAGAACTTTCAATGAACCCAGAAGACAGAAATCCAATGACTCAAGACGTCGATAGCGACATCTCTTCCTCTTCCCCTTCTACGACCGACCCCAGACAGCCTGAATCCATCACACGGATTGCAGATCTACAGCGGATGAATATCGATCAACTAACCCAGTTCGCTCGGCATATAGGTCTTAAGAACTTAGGGGCTCTTACTAAATCACAAGTGGTATTCGAGGTAGTAAAATTACTATCCGAACAACCTACCGAAATCTTAGTGGGAGAAGGGGTTTTAGAGGTTCTGCCCGATGCCTTTGGATTTCTACGCTCTCCGAACTACAACTATCTCCCTTCAGCAGAAGACATCTACGTATCACCGGCACAAATCCGCCGATTTGATCTAAAAAAAGGAGATACTGTCTATGGGACCATCCGCTCTCCCAAAGAGAAAGAAAAGTATTTTGCGATGCTTAAAGTAGAAAAAATTAATGGCTGTTCTCCAGAAAAAGCGAGAGAAAGGATCCTGTTTGAGAACTTAACGCCCCTGTATCCAAACTCACGTCTATCGATGGAAACGAATAAAGAGAACCTGACAACCCGCGTTCTAGATCTGACAGCTCCGATAGGAAAAGGGCAAAGAGCGTTAATTGTCGCTCCTCCTCGTTCTGGTAAGACCATTATTATGCAAAATATTGCTAATGCGATCGCAGTGAACAATCCTGATGTCGTGCTCATAGTCCTACTCATCGATGAAAGACCGGAAGAAGTAACAGATATGATCCGCAGTGTGAAAGGAGAAGTTATTTCCTCCACGTTCGATGAACCACCAGAAAGACACGTGCAAATCGCCGAAATGGCTATCGAGAAAGCTCGTAGGCTAGTTGAGTATGGTCATGATGTGGTCATCCTACTCGACTCTCTTACCCGGCTTGCCAGAGCGTATAACACAGTACAACCCCATTCTGGGAAAATTCTTACAGGTGGTATTGACGCGAATGCCCTACACAAGCCTAAACGTTTCTTCGGTGCCGCACGCAATATCGAAGAGGGTGGATCCTTAACCATTATTGCAACCGCGCTCATTGACACAGGATCGAGAATGGATGAGGTCATCTTTGAAGAATTCAAAGGAACCGGGAATATGGAGCTGGTCTTAGATAGACGCCTGGCAGAGAGAAGGATGTATCCTGCGATTGACATCATTAAAAGCGGCACGAGAAAAGAAGAGCTATTATTCCATAAAGATGAACTGGAAAAAATCTATATCATGAGACAAGCCATTGCAGACCTTTCCCCTCTAGATGCAATGAATTTACTGACCTCAAGACTGAAGAAAACCAATAACAATATTGAATTTCTTCTATCCATGAAAGATTAAGCCCTTCCTTGCTGCAGAACGAGGGCAGATCGCCTGTCCTTTTTCTGCACCTTTCTTATGTCGTTAAAACACCACCATTTTTTCTTTTGGAGCCTCTATGCACAGGATTCTGTGTATCACTTTGATGATCAGCCTCTGCCTTAGTTGCCAGAAAAAAAAGAACCTTGTCTCCGAGCACCCAAGATATACTCTTCGCATGGCCATTCTTGCAGAACCAATGCATCTAGATCCACGAAAAGGGGCGGATGTCACTTCTGCACAGCTCCAATTCATGCTATTTGAAGGGCTTACACGCCTGCATGCTGACGGAACTATTGAGCTAGGACAAAGCCATAAAATAGATGTAACAAAAGACCAAAAGACCTATACCTTCCATCTAGGAAAAACTACCTGGTCAGACGGTACCATAGTGACCGCATACGATTTTGAAAAAGCCTGGAAAGATATACTCTCTCCTTGCTTTCCAGCACCGAATGCTCACCTTCTTTACCCTATTAAAGGAGCGCTTAGCGCAAAAACGGGCACGATAGATATGAGAGAGGTCGGCATTTCTGCGCCGGATCCGTACACATTGATCATAGAACTAGAAAATCCTACTCCGTACTTCCTACAACTGATTTCATTTTGCACCTTTTTTCCTGTTAAAAGCGGCCTTGATGAGCAAAGCCCGTCTTTGGCCTATACAACAACAACAGCATTCATTAACAACGGTCCCTTTTGTTTAAAAGAATGGAAGCATGACGACCACCTTATCCTAACCAAAAACACACGATTTAGAGCCCCTCAAGAAGTGTATCTAGAGAAGATCCAACTGCAAGTAATTCCCAGTGAACTAACTGCCATACAGATGTATGAGAATGGAGACTTAGACTTTATCGGCAATCCCTTTTGCAGTCTTCCTGCCGAGGAAATCAGCGCTGCGATGCAAAAAGGAACCCTGCACATCACCCCTGCTGCAGCGACCACTTTTCTATCACTGAATACGGAAGGATCTTTATTTAAAAATATTCATTTAAGAAAAGCCTTTGCCTATGCAATTAATCGGGAAGAATTGGTACAACACATCAGCCCCCTGCAAGAGGTCATTGCAACAGATGCGATTCCTCCGATCTTAAAAAACAATCAGGTTAGGCATCTATACACAGATAATAAGCCTAAACTGGCAAAAATGCATCTGAAGCAAGCCCTTCTAGAACTCAATCTTACAAAAAAAGATCTAGAAGGGCTTTCTTTTTTGTATGCAAAAGTCGAAGATCATCATAAAATGGCCCAAGCGATTCAACAACAAATCCTAAAAACTCTAGGGATCCGAATTCAACTACAGTCAATGGAATCAAAAACGCTACTGTCGAAACTATCGACAAGAGACTATTCTCTAGCGTTAAGTGTATGGAGAGCGCAATTTTCTGATCCTATAAGTATCCTAGAACGTTTTAAGCACAAAAAAAATGTGAAAAATTATCCGGGATGGCAAAATCTATCATTTCAACAGCTGCTCGAAGAATCAACCTATTATACGGGAGATCACAGGCAAAGGCTACTGGATAGAGCAGAAGAAATTTTACTGGATGAATTCCCTGTCATCCCACTGTATCATTGGAACCTTTGCTTCTGTAAAAAGGATCACCTGACCAATATCGAGCTGTCCCCTGTAGGAGGGATTTTTTTTGAACGGCTGATGATCAAAGAAATAACAGATAAGACCTAAAGGATACCAATGGGCCCAACCAGAAGAAATACGACACTCCATTTTTTTGTAATTACCCTAGCCGTTTTTACGATTGTTTTGACCTGGACAGACCACTTTTTTTTTAAACACAATAAAGGCTTTAGCATCTGGCATCTCTATTCCCGCAGCAAAGAATATAGCATCTGGGATCAAGAGATGGACACAAAACTCCCTTTATCTACTCTTAAGGGTATTTTTGCCGAGCCTTTCACCTATCTCGGTCGAGGACACCAATCGATTGTATTCGAAAGTGCAGATCATGAATATGTATTAAAATTATGCTCGATCCATTCCCATCTGCGCGCTTTCGGATGGCTTAAACACCCCTTGTCTCGCATGACAACGAAAAGAAAAGTCATTGAAGCCCGTAACATCACCAAACTTACAGAAACAAAAAAAAGCCATGCTTTTGCATTTTCTGCCTTAGAAAGTGGCAGTGGGATTGTGCTCATTCACATGAATAAATCTGAGAACTTCCCTTTAAACGCGGTGGTAAGAGATCCTCTCGGTTACACCTACACCCTTCCATTAAAAGAAACTTTTTTTCTTCTCCAAAAAAAAGGGACGCTGATCTTTCCGACCCTACAACATTTTCTGCATGCTGGACAGATATCTCAGGCAAAAGCCGCGATTGAAAATCTGTTAACTTTTATTCACGACAGGTCGTTAAAGGGGATTAAAGATGATGACCCTGTTCTAGAAAAAAACTATGGATTTTACGGTACCACCCCCTTTCAACTAGATACCGGAAGACTTAGACCAGATGAAACGCTCACGAATAAAGGGCTCGCTAAAAAAGAAACCATAGCGATCACAGAGGCGCTAGAGTCATGGCTTACACATATAAGTCCGGAGCTGCTTGCGCACTATCGAGCGACCTTAGACAGGCTATAAATAGATGAAAATTACCGGATATACCCCCTTACCCCCGACGGAAGAATCACGAATAGATAGAGAGGAGCTCAGCACAGAGGATCCACCTGATGCAGCGTCTATGCAGAGAGCTTCTCTCTCCTTTTTGGTGAGTGAGGAAAAAGCAAGCATCGCTAATCCTTCCTGTCTTGACGCATTCAACCTTGGACCGGCATGGGATTATATAAAAGATCACAATACCTCTGCCGATCATTTTGCTAAGCAAATTCTGGAAAGAAGACAAGAAATTGCAGAGCAGAAAAAGGAGTGGACCCCTTATACCCAACAAACTAAGAACCCCTTCTTCTTCTGTTCGATAGAGCAAGCGCTAAATACAGGATACCTAGAGCCTTCGAAAGAGGGGTGTGGAGGAGCCTATGTATTATATAATGAGGAGCACAAACCCCTTTTCATTATTAAGCCAGTAGACGAAGAAATCCTGTGCCTGAATAATCGCAAGTCGTTTGCCTCTCCCTTTATAGATCCATCCTTTCGCGCCCGTGATGATATACCCCTTTACCGATCGGCCCAAACAGATCTTGTGTGCTATGAAGTAGCAAAACTTATTGGGATCGAGGGGATTACACCGAAAGCCGATATCCACATCCTCACCTCTTCTGTTTTTTATGACATCTCCTCTGCTTGCCAGGCTGATACTCACCCTCTTAAAGATAAAGTAGGAATCGCTGACAACGAAAAACTATGCTCTGTACAGGAGTATATCCCAGATACCTTCCCCATGAGCCATCAAATCTACCAGTGGCTCAGTCAGGGATATCATCCAGCTAGGATGCTTGATCTCTTAGACCCTAGCGATTTTGAAGATGCTAACTTATTGGTATGGATGACCTATGATACCGATGCTCACCCGGGGAACTTTCTGTTATCCAAAAAGCCCTGTGCACCCGGGGAAAACTCCCTCTTTCATATAAAAAAAATCGATAACAGCCTCTCTTTTCCTGAAAAACATTCCCAATTCATGAATTTTCTCATGTTTTTGGATGTAGAAAAAAAACCTCTTTCGGCAGCATTACGAGATAAAATCAGAATAGTGCCAATCGAACAAATCACTTCCTGCATGGGTAAGACAGGGATGTCGATGGCAAGCATCATTTCTTTTGTCGAACGAGCACATGTGATCAAAGGACTTGCTATCAGGCCTCTGATATCGATTTACGAGATGAACCTTCGCCTATCTCTTCTATCCTCACTGTCCAATGGGATGGAGATCTCCTTATCGGATCGATCCTTAGAAGAGCTGGAGGTTTTCCTGCAAAGACCCTATGTACCAGAGCTTACAGACCCCTCATCCTAATCTGCAGACGATTCCTATGAAAAAAATAGTATACTCGACAGGACTGTTAGTCACCCTAGCCCTTATATTCACCTTTGCTATACCAAGGAATACTATGAAACTCGTGCATAAAACAACCGGCTTTGTGATTGCAGAGCAAAGTGGAACCTCAGTCACAATTAAAGATCCTCTGCTTTTGATGGAGCTTACAATGAAAGGGATATCGATCCCTCCCTTTAAGAGAGCGTTATTTGACGGCAAATCAGCGGTGCATCTCAATGACCCCCTTTTTACAATAGCCTTTAAAGAAGTGTACCTCAAGCTATACAAGAACGAAGATCTCTATGAATGGAAAAAGTAAAGGCGGCAGGTCCCCGCCTTTACTCGATTATTTAGTGCGTCTGCATTCCGCTTTCACCGCGCGGTAGTAGATTCGCATGAACCTCGGCTGGCTCCAGATATTCTCGTAAGATCCGATCAAAATTTTCCGCACTACATTTTGTTCCGCAGGTAAATAGATCAATGAAACAAGCATTATGTTCAGGATAGGTATGAATGCTTGCATGACTTTCCGATAATAGAGCGAGCATAGTGAGCCCCTCTGGAGGAAATATATAATCAACCGCCTCCAGGACTGTTGCCCCACAGGCATGAACAGCTAATAAAAACGCTGTTTTTAAAGCCTCTACATTGGCGAGCTTATCATGATTACAGCCTACATAGCTTGCAACAAAATGACTCCCTTTAAACTCATAATCCACCTGTTCGTTGGCATGTAGACCAAAAAAAGCCAATGACAGCAGTAGGCTCATCAGCACATATTTCTTTATCATTATTCTTCTCCGTTTGTGTTTGAGTATAGTCACAGAAATCTCTAGAAAGACTCTGATGGCTAACTACTCTCCAAAGTTCCCCCTTTTTTTTAAACAACTAAAAACACAAACGGGTTAGACTGCAAATAGAATAGGAGAGCACTTGTATGCGATGGCTTTTGACTTTAGGGGTTCTTAGCTCACTTGGCTATGGGGCTTGGCAGATGAGCGATACCAAGCCAGATATTAAAACAAAGGTCGAAAGCGTTTTAAATATGGGTTCTTTTCATACCCTGGAAATTAAATACAGCGCCAGTCAGATTATGGAAAGCCATAGGAAAGACCTCCTGAAAAGTGCAAGACATCAATTTTTAGAACCCCAATTACGATTCTATCCTTACCTGCTGATGAATGTGAAATACGTCCATTCTGATAAAACAGAAGAAAGTGTCATGCTCTGGGATATGTGTGATGGAGAAATGGTTCTTAATACGCGGTCCTGGGAAAAAACCCACGGATTTGGAGATTGCATACAAGCCAATACTGACAGGCATGAATTTAAAGTGATCCATGCCCTTGCTAAACGAGGAGGGGCCTGCGACAGAGAGACTCTTGCTAAAGCATTGCATGTGGAAAATGATGTCATGGACATGTGGATCGATAGCCTACGCAGAAAAAAGCTGATTGTTCAAATAGGTAATCGCTACCGATTACATTTAGAAGCCCCCTCGATTCAATCGTTACCTGAAACGATTTTGGAAGAGAGGCTTGTCACACAGGCCTGTAAACAGTCTCATCGTATTAGCAAACGTTTTTCTCTTGGACAAATCGATAAAATCTCTCAAGCGGCTTTTGGAACGGATTTCGCGATCCGCTACACAAAAGACGTCTACTTACCCGTCCATTGTATTGTGGTACAAAATCCAGATGGCTCTATTCATTCTAGTTTATGGAATGCGCTCAATGGAAAACGGGTCTCTTATACACATGCATTAGACTAGATCTATGCGATCTGATAAGTAAAAAGAATACTATACTCTCTCCTATCCCTGCATCCCATAAAAAAAGGGGGGGAGAAAACCTTCCTTAGCAATTTGTTTTAGTGCTTAAGAATAAATCATTGGTGAAAAAAAGAGCTAAAGGGTAAAATTCGACATGTCTATGATTGGAAAGATGGCTGAGCGGCCGAAGGCACGTCCCTGCTAAGGACGCGTACTCGCAAGGGTACCGAGGGTTCAAATCCCTCTCTTTCCATTCCGCCTTGAATGAAAATTCAAGGCTTTTTTTTTGGGAGCAAAAAATGAAAGAATCACCACAGAAAGGTCTCATTCCACCAAGCTCTAAAGAATCTGAAATGATGGTTCTTGGCTGCATGTTAACGAGCATTAATGGGCTAAATATAGCAGCCGATGCCCTCACCCCTTACGACTTCTACTTCACCGAACATCAGACGATTTTTGACATCCTTAAAGCTGCCTATAAACAGGATAAGCCAGCTGACGTCCACCTAATCTGCGAAGAGCTTAAACGACAAGACAAACTGACAGCCGTCGGCGGCGTCACCTATGTAACCACTCTTGCTCAATATGCCGGCACATCGGCATATATCGAAGAGTATGTAGATGTGGTAAAGAACAAAGCTACGCTACGACGGATGATCCATGTAGCACAAGAAATAGAAAAAAATGCGTTGCAAAATCCACAAGATGTATCTCTTGTCCTGGATGAAGCGCAACAGAAGCTCTTTAATATTGGGCAGTCGGTCAACGCCAACGGCGGGATCCTGATTAAGGAAATGCTGACAGGAGTAAAATCTACAAGCAAAATCCCTTACTTAAAAGAGCTTCAGCAGAAACAAGAGTCGTTCCAGATTAAAGGGATAGATGACACAGGCATCACAGGGATACCTACCCATTTTATCGATCTGGATAAAATGATTAACGGGATGGCTCCCTCGAACCTCATGATTTTAGCCGCACGCCCTGCCATGGGTAAAACAGCGCTTGCACTGAATATCGCAGAAAACATCTGCTTTAGAAACGAGGTCCCTGTTGGGTTATTTTCTCTCGAAATGTCTGCTGAACAGCTTTTACATCGACTCATTTGTTCTCAAGCTGAGGTCGAATCGGACAAGCTGAAAACAGGATCTTTAAATGGAGCGGAATTTCAACGTGTTGTAGCCGCGGTGAACTCGATGCAAAAAGGGACCATGATCATCGATGATCAGCCTGGGATCAAAATCACTGACTTACGAGCCAGGGCCCGTCGAATGAAAGAAATCCACGGAATCCAATTTCTTGTCATCGACTACCTTCAACTTTTATCCGGATCGGGCTCTTCTAAGTCGCCAGAAAACAGGCAAAATGAGATCTCTGAAATCTCCAGGATGCTGAAGACTCTTGCAAGAGAACTAAACCTGCCTATACTCTGTCTATCGCAGCTATCGCGTAAAGTAGAGGAACGGCAGGGACATCGACCTATGATGAGTGACTTAAGAGAGAGTGGAGCCATTGAACAGGACTCGGATATCGTGATGTTCCTTTTACGCCGAGAATACTATGACCCTTATGACAAACCTGGCATGGCAGAACTGATTGTCGCTAAAAACCGCCACGGCAGCGTAGGCAGCGTGAACCTGACCTTCAGAAAAGAACTAGCTCAGTTTGCCAACTACTCAGGCATGCTCTCTGCAGGCAAGCTAGATGACAACCAGGCTGCGTTCTCCTCTTTCTCTCCGGGATCATAAGAGGGTCTTCCTTAACCGATCTCAACAGGATCGATGCGACCTAAAGCCTTCCGCTAAAGATCAAGAAGAATACGGAACCCATTGACAATAGTATCCCATCGTTTCAGATAAAACCCCCTTTTCTTTTTCATAAGATCTATCCTTTACAATTTATGAAAGTTGTTTTAAGATAGGCGGCAAGTTTGATAATTATTTTTTTTACATCTCAATTTCAGGATAGGGATCTCAATGGCATCCGTTAAGAAAAAAAGAAGGGCAAAGATTGCCAAACATAAAAGAAAGAAAAGACGCAGAAGAGATCGTCACAAAAAATAATTTACTATAAATTATTTTACATCTTCCCTCTATTTTTAGAGCTAGTTATACTAGCTCTAATTTGTTTTCACCCCCATGCTATTTATGTGGTATTACCCCGAAGAATATGACGTCATCGTAATAGGAGCTGGCCATGCTGGCTGCGAAGCAGCTCATGCCTCTGCTAAAATGGGAGCTAAAACACTGCTCCTCACCATGAATCTCGATACTATTGCTAAAATGAGCTGTAATCCTGCTATTGGAGGCACCGCTAAAGGGCACATGGTGCGCGAAATCGATGCGTTAGGAGGGGTTATGGGGAAAGTCGCAGACCAGACCGCAATCCAATTTCGGATGCTCAACGCATCTAAAGGACCAGCTGTATGGTCTCCAAGAGCGCAGGCAGATAAAGTTGCCTACCAGATGGAGATGAAACATCGACTAGAAAAAACTCTGAACCTCCATATTAAACAAGGTACGATCGAGTCTCTATACTTCGATGAGAATAAATTGTCGGGGGTGGATACCCTAGAAGGAATTGGGTATCTTGGAAAGACGGTGATTATTTCATCCGGCACATTTATGCGAGGCCTTATCCATATCGGAGAAACGCAGTTTCCCGGAGGAAGAGCAGGAGATAAACCATCGACTGGCCTATCAAAAAATCTCGAAGAACTGGGCTTTTCTATTGGAAGGCTTAAAACAGGGACCCCTCCGCGCATTAACCGGCGCAGCATAGATTTCTCACAGGTTGAGCCCCAACACGGAGATGAAGGGGTCCGCTTTTCTCATGATGAATCGGAAGGACCAAGTCTTCCTCAAGTGCCCTGCTACATCACTTATACGAACGAACAAACCAAGCAGATCGTCACCGCCAACCTACACCGCTCAGCGATGTATTCTGGCAAGATTAAATCAATCGGCCCCAGGTACTGCCCATCGATTGAAGATAAAATCGTAAGGTTTAGCGATAAAGAAAGGCATCAGCTCTTTCTAGAGCCAGAAGGGCTTGGAACCGAAGAGATCTATGTAAACGGCATCTCTTCTTCCCTACCTTTTGATGTGCAGCTAGCGATGATTAAAAGTGTAGCTGGCCTGGAGAATGCGGAGATTATGCGCCCAGCTTACGCTATTGAATATGACTACGTAAAAAGCGGGCAGCTGAATGCCTCTCTTGAAACCAAACACGTCCCAGGGCTGTATCTTGCTGGGCAGATTAATGGAACAACAGGCTACGAAGAAGCGGCAGCCCAAGGATTAATTGCGGGGATTAATGCCGCGTTGAAAATCCAAGGCAAAGCTCCTTTTATCCTAAAACGCTCAGACGCCTATATTGGTGTTATGATTGATGAGCTCATCACAAAAGAACTGCAAGAGCCTTACAGGATGTTTACAAGCCGAGCAGAACACAGGCTTGTTTTGCGACAAGACAACTGTGATCTGCGCCTGAGAAAATATGGCTATGAATTAGGTCTTATCACTGAGACTCAATACCAAAGGCTCCTGACGAAAGAGCTCCTAATCCAAGAGCAAATAACCGTACTGACTAAGACCTTTACCCAGGTCAATGGCAAATCGACAAGCCTAGCCCAGCTTCTATGCCGCCCAGAATACTCCTATCCTACCCTACTCAGTCAGTTTCCTGATAAAGCACAAGACCATGGCAAAGAAATCAACCTGCAAATCGAGCTACAGCTGAAGTACGCGGGATATATTGAAAGGCAAAATAATGAAATTGCCAAGCTAGACACCATGGAAACAACAGCCATACCTTCTGGAATCAACTTTAAAGCCCTTACAGGTCTTTCGAATGAAGCTAAAGAGAAGCTTGCAAAATTCAATCCTTCGACATTAGGACAAGCCTCCAGAATATCTGGAGTGTCACCAGCAGACATCTCGGTATTAATGGTATCGATGTACCGGCAGGGAGCATCCATCGGTTCCTGCTGCGAATAAAAAAGGGGACCTCTCCCCTTTTCATAGGCTGCAAGATCCAAAACGCAACGGGATCAAAAAATGATTGCGACGTCGCCAGATCTACTGGTATAATTATAGATGTGCTTTACAGGAACTTTTCTATGCTCACAAAATATCTAGACCCGACAAATGATGTAGCCTTTAAAAAAATTTTTGGCACAGAAAAGAATAAAGACATCCTGATTCATTTTCTCAATGACATTCTTGTTTTTAGAAGTAAGCAACCTATCGTAGAAGTGGAGTTTTTAAAGCCTGAGCAAAATCCAGAGATTGCCTCTCAGAAAACAAGCATCGTAGATATCTTGTGCAAGGATGAGAAAGGGGGTCT
>CAMDPQ010000022.1 GCA_945905275.1 Chlamydia trachomatis | reverse complement strand
TTCGATCGGTTTGGTAGCTACCCAATCCTTTGTGATGACAGCATCCATTACTATGCTTACAGGTTCTGCACTACCGGTTGCGTTAGTTTCTGGTGGGGTCGCGGCTACTGCGACAGTTGTAGAATCGGTTGTGCGCGCCATCTTTGTTTGTACTTTTCCTGAGTCAGGGTGGGAAGTTCGGGGTTTTGTGTCTAGCTGGGTAGCTTATAAGATAGTGGTTTCTGCGCTGGATCTTTTACATGTTACTTATCAAGCTAACGGGGCCTTGGTCCGGTTTTTCGCATCCTCAGCCCTTTTTGGGGCGGAAGTATCGTCTAGAGCAGGGTTTAAGCAATTGGCAGCGGAACCGTATGTGTTCTAAGACTTTTCTAATGTGATGGGGAAATTACTTGAAGCGAAAAAATCCACAGGGATGAATGGCAGAGGCTCATTCATTCCTGAGTGCAAAGGTAAAAGACTTCTTGCCCGCAGATCTTTATAAAAGTACAGGGTAGAGAATAAGATGGCTATGTCTATACCCGTAGGAACTTTCCAATAGCTTATCGGCAATAGTGATCCTAATCTATAGATGCCAGGTGTCTACATATTCATAGTCTAATTAAGCTATATTCTGTTATAGGGATCTATATAAAGAAGAGGGCCTATGAAAGCAGATTTCAAACCTTACATTCCATCCAAGCAGATCATCAAAGAATTTAGCCTGCGCGCAACCATTCTTGGAGTGATTTTAGGACTTTTTTTTGCTGTTGCTAATGCTTACCTTGCATTAAAAGTGGGAACCACGATATCGGCATCGATCCCAGCAGCTATCCTATCCATGGCTATCTTTAAATTGGCTTTTAAAGAGGGAACGATCCTGGAAAATAACATCGTGCAAACTATGGCTACAATTGGTGAAGGGCTTGCCGCTGGAGTAGTTTTTACCATCCCCGCTTTACTGATACTAGGCGACACACCGTCTGTAGGAAGAATATTCCTCCTCTCTTTTTTAGGAGGTATTTTAGGTGTTTTATTTATGATTCCTATGAGGCGATTTTTGATTGTTGAAGAACATCACACCCTACCTTTTCCGGAAGGAACAGGGTGTGCTGAGATCTTAAAGGCGGGACAAAAAAGTAGCCAAGCAGCAGTGATGGCTATTTGGGGTGTATTGATTGCTTCTGTCTATAAAATCTGTTCCAATATTCTATTTTTATGGACAGAAACCTATACATGGACCGCCGGTTTTTTTAAAAAAACCGAATTTTCTCTAGACGGGACTCCCGCTCTCATGGGGGTTGGCTATATCATCGGACCATATATTACTGGCTTGATGTTTGCAGGTGGGTTAACTGCATGGTGGGTCTTGATTCCCCTTATTAAAGTATTTGCCCAAGGGGATATGATTGTTTTTCCTTCATCGACCTCCATAGATCAAATGTCTGCTGCTAATATTTGGGAGTCGTACGTCCGCTATGTTGGAGCCGGAACACTCGCTGTTGGGGGGCTGATGAGTCTTTTTAAATTGATGCCTCTTCTGTATAGAACGATCCACACCAGCATTGCCGAGCTGTTCACTGGATTTATATCTCGCTCGCATATCGAAAGAACGGATAGGGATATTTCAATGGCCTGGTTGATTTTAGGCTCCTTGGCGATCATTCTTATCTTATGGTTATTTCCAGGAATGCCCATGAACTTTCTCACTATTTGCCTGCTTGTAATTCTTGCTTTTTTTTTCGTTGGGGTGACATCTGTTACGGTCGGGCTTGTAGGAAGCACGTCCAACCCTGTCTCCGGAATGACCATTATGACTCTTTTAATTACCTGCTTGGTATTTGTATTGCTCGGCTGGACAGAGAGAATATACCTTATCTCGGCTATTACGATGGGATGCGTAGCCTGTTGCGCTATCTGTATCGCAGGGACAACAGCACAGGATCTAAAAACAGGCTTTCTCTTAGGAGCCACGCCTAAATCTCAGCAAATTGCAGAAATGATTGGTGCTGTTTTACCAGCGCTTGCATTAGGTTATGTTATCTATATTCTTAATTCCGCCTATCACATTGGTTCTGAGATGATGCCCGCACCGCAGGCTACTTTAATCTCGATGATCGCAAAGGGGGTGCTGACAGGCTCTCTCCCTTATGCAATCGTTGGAATCGGGGTAGCTCTGGGGGTTGTTATGGCGATTCTAAGGGTTCCAATTATGCCGTTTGCGCTTGGCATCTATTTACCCCTTTCGTTAAGCACGGCCATGATGGTTGGTGGTTTAGTAAAAGCTTATGTAAATCGACAAACCTCTAATGAAAGCATTCATCAACAGGGCACGTTACTCGCAGCCGGGTTGATTGGAGGAGATGCTTGCATAGGAATTATCTTAGCGATCTTAACAGTGGCCGGCGTGACTCCTATGGATGCTCCAGGTATTTTGCCAGGTATTTGTAGTTTACTGGCTTATTTGCTTCTCGGTTGTTTTTTAGCCTACTTCTCTCTACGTAAAAAAGGGTCTTCAGAATGAAGGAAAACTATATTCGTATACACAGTGCGTAAGTGGTAGAGCATTTGGCTATGTTACAGATACTGATCTCAAGGATTTCCTCGTAACTATAGCGTCGGCTATTTCCCTTTTCTATCAGATCGGGTATATACCAGATAAATACGTTAGAGAAGGTGCTATATGATCGAGCTATCTTATCCAGAAAATATCTTATCCTCTTTTTTACAGGCACAGCATAACCCCCATAGCTTACTCGGGCTGCATCAGATTCATAAGAGGGCAAAGGTGATCCGGCTATGGCGCCCTGGAGCCTCTGAGATTTATATCGAGCTGCAAGGACAGATATGTCCTTTACATAGAGTGCATCCGGCAGGCTTGTTTGAGCTGGAGGTCTCGTTAGATGTCTCTGTCTTAGACTATAAAGTATACCACCATAGCGGACTTCTATCATGTGATCCTTATTCTTTTGCTCCGACATTTGGGGAAATGGATGTTCATCTATTTTCTAAAGGGGTTCATTATCAACTGTATGAAGCACTGGGCGCGCGTATCCACATGCAGGCTTCATGTAGGGGAGTTAAGTTTGCGCTCTGGGCTCCTTCTGCTAGTCGTGTGGCGGTTATCGGTGATTTTAACCACTGGGATGGTAGGGTCAATCCGATGAGAAGTATGGGGGGTTGTGGAGTGTGGGAGCTGTTTATACCCGGTCTCGATGTAGGAGAAAAGTATAAGTTTGAGATATCCACCGCCTCTGGCACAGTTCTTATCAAATCAGATCCGATGGCCTATGCTACCGAGTTTCGTCCAAAAACTGCCTCTATCGTAGCGGATTTAGAAAGCTACTGCTGGAAGGATCAGGACTGGATCCAGAGATCATCTTCTGCAGGCATGAATATTCCTATGACTATTTATGAAGTGCATTTAGGATCTTGGAAGAGGGGTCAGGATGGGTTTTTGAACTATAGGGATCTAGCCCATGAACTTGCGGCATATTGTCAATATATGGGGTTTACCCATATTGAACTTATGCCGGTTGCAGAACACCCGTTAGATGAGTCTTGGGGTTATCAGGTAACCGGCCCTTTTGCGATTACAGCACGCTATGGCAGTCCTGTTGATTTTCAATATTTTGTCGATTATATGCACCAGAATGGGATCGGTGTCATCATCGATTGGGTTGCAGCGCATTTCCCTGTAGATGATTTTTCGTTAGCTCAGTTTGATGGAACCTGTTTATATGAACATGATGACCCCAGAAAAGGATTTCATCCCCATTGGAATACCTGTATTTTTAACTATGGACGGCATGAGGTTTCAAATTACTTAATTGCCAGTGCTCTTTTTTGGTTTGATAAAATGCATGTCGATGGTCTGCGGGTCGATGCTGTCGCCTCTATGTTATATTTAGATTATGGTAGAGAAGAGGGGCAGTGGCTCCCCAATAAGGATGGAGGCAAGGAAAATCTAGAAGCTGTCGAGTTTTTAAAGCATTTAAATTCGATGGTCCATACCCGTTTTCCAAGAGCTCTTATGTTTGCAGAGGAGTCGACATCCTACCCAGGTGTTAGCCATTCTTTACAGTCAGGTGGTCTGGGATTTGATATAAAATGGAATATGGGATGGATGAATGATACTTTGCGATATTTTTCGACCAACCCTCTTTTTCGCTCTTACCATCAAGATAGCTTAACCTTTAGCTTAATTTATGCCTTTTCTGAAAGATTTGCTCTGGTACTCTCTCACGATGAAGTGGTCCACGGCAAGTCTAGTCTTCTTGCAAAAATGCCTGGCGATGATTGGCAGAAGTTTGCCAATCTTCGATTGTTATACAGTTATATGATGTGCCAGCCAGGTAAAAAACTGCTGTTTATGGGAGGGGAGATAGGACAGTGGAGTGAATGGAACTGTAAAGAAGAACTCCCTTGGTATTTACTTGCGTATCAAGCACATCAGGGCCTGCAAAAGATGATACGGGAATTGAATCTCTTGTATCAGCAACACGGTGCTTTATGGGAGATCGATTTTGACTCGAAAGGCTTTCAGTGGATAGACTTTTCTGATAGGAATAATGCGGTGATTAGCTATCTGAGAAAAGGTGCAAGAGAGATTCTAGCGTGTGTACATAATTTCACCCCTGCTTGTTATGCGGAATATTTTGTCTGTTTGGGAAATGTGAGTTCCGTCATTGAGCTCTTCAATACCGATAGAGAAGAATATGGAGGCTCTGGTAAACTCAATCGTTCTGTTACAATCCAACATCAGTCTGGCCAGCCTGTAGGCTTTACAGTAAGGCTTGCGCCCCTTGCCACGATGATCTTTAAGGTGCAGTTTGTATAAGGGATATAGATGCAAAAAGATGACTATTTAGCATTAATTCATAACATTGAACACCATGATAGGCTCTATTATGTAGATGCAAGTCCTATACTTACCGATTTTGCGTATGATCAATTGCTTGTGGATCTCGAAGAGATCGAAAAGAGGCATCCTGAATGGATTTCTCCTACATCACCGACGCAAAGGGTCAGTGAGTGTCCAACTAAAGGGTTTGTCCTAAGAGATCATAAAGTGCCTATGCTTTCTTTAGCCAATACCTACTCCAAAGAAGAGGTAGAGGATTTTATCGAGCGGGTCTATAAGGGTCTCGATCATAAGACGGTCTCTTTTTCTGCTGAGCTGAAGATGGATGGTGTCGCAGTTACAGCAAGATACGAGAAGGGGTATTTTGTCTGTGGGGTGACTCGAGGAGATGGTAAGAAAGGGGATGATATTACGGCTAATATGAAAACGATTAGAGCGCTTCCTCTCACCCTTACAGGCGATCATATCCCTGATTCTTTAGAGGTTAGGGGTGAGGTCTTTATGCTCAAAACAACGTTTTCTTCCCTTAATAAAGAGAAAGAACATCAGGGCGAGGATCTTTGGGCCAATCCCCGCAATGCAACGGCAGGTTCATTAAAGCTACTCGATCCTAGGGAAGTCTGTAAACGTAAGCTGTCTATTATTTTCTATGGTATTGCAGAAGAGTCAGGTCTGCTCATGCAAGAACAATCTCTGTGCCATGGTTTTTTACAGGGTTTGGGGTTGCCTGTATTTGCAAAGCAGCATCACAGGAAATGCAAGGACGCTACAGAGATTTTAGAGTTTGCTTCAAGCATTGAAAAGCAAAGAGCCTCGCTGCCCTTTGATATCGATGGTGTAGTCATTAAGGTCAATGAACGGAAATATCATGATGTATTAGGGACTACAGGAAGGTCTCCTCGCTGGGCTGTGGCTTATAAGTTTGCTCCGGAACAGGCTGTAACGAAGATCTTAGATATCACTGTCCAAGTCGGTAGAACAGGTGTCCTTACGCCAGTTGCAGAATTACGTCCTGTCTTGCTGGCTGGCAGCACCATTTCTCGGGCCAGTCTCCATAACCAGGAAGAGATCCAACGAAAAGATATTCGTATTGGGGATGAGGTTATCATTGAAAAAGGGGGTGATGTCATCCCCAAGATTGTTCAGGTGGTTCTTTCTCGAAGGGATCCATCTTCCTTGCCATGGAAAATGCCAGATCGCTGTCCTAGTTGTAACGCCTGTGTGATTCATCAGGAGGGTGAGGTAGCTGTACGTTGTCCTAATTCGTTAGAATGCAAAGAACAAAATCTGCGTAAGATTGTATTCTTTGCAAGTAAAGATGCTATGGATATTGATCATTTAGGCGAAAAAGTTATTGAGCAGTTGATGCAAAAAGGTTTTGTTAAAAAGATTTCTGATTTGTACAGTTTAACAGCCCAGCAGTTGCACCAATTGGATGGGTTTAAAGAAAAGTCTGTGCTGAATTTATTGGAAAGTATTCATAGATCTTGTACTCCAACCCTTGCAAGACTGATTCTTGCTTTAGGGATTAAATATGTCGGAGAGGGGACGGCCGAGCTTCTTGCCAATAAGGCTCAAGATATGGACGTTCTGGCTCATATGTCAAAAGAAGATCTCGAACAAATCGAGGGTGTCGGTGCAAAGGTCGCGGCAGCGGTTGTGGAATATTTTCAGGACCCTGCCCATTGCGCCGAGATCAGTTCTCTTTTAGCCCAAGGGGTCTGCCCTCAAACGATCGTGCCGGTAAAATGTCTAGACCATCCCTTCTATGGAAAGCAGATGGTTCTTACAGGCTCTTTAGTCCATTTTACTAGAAGCTCTGCCACAGAGCTTATTAAAGCAAGGGGTGGAAAAGTATCTTCGTCTGTGAGTGGCAATGTCGATTATGTCATTGCTGGAGAGGAAGCCGGTTCTAAGCTTGATAAGGCAAAAAAACTGAAGTTAATAATTTTAACTGAAGAAGAATTTGCGAGGCTTTTATAAAGATCTCTAGTCCAACTACAAAGCCTGCCCATAGACAGGCTTTGTAGTTATTGAATGAGAAGTTTAGAGGGAGCCTTTTGTTCTCCAATCAGCGTTTGATTGCTAAAACTGTGTAATTTAATCGTCTGCAGGCTTCCGATCATCGATTCGTCACCTTGAAATACCACATTTTTCCAGCACCTTGTCCGGGCTTTGAGCCTACCTTCTTCTCCTATTTTATCTACAAGAACCTCGACTTCCTGTCCAAGCATGCTTTGTCTTTCTGCTCCGGCGATTTCGGCATGTAAAGCTAGAAGTCTTTGGAGTCTCTCCTGTTTCACTTCTTCGGGGATATCATCCATCCAGCGAAAAGCGGGAGTCCCTTTTCGTGGACTATAGGAAAAAATAAAGGCTACAGAATAAGCAATTTGTTTAAATATATCGTAGGTTTCCTGGAATTCTTCTTCCGTTTCTGTTGGGAATCCGACGATGATATCTGTTCCGAGGGATACATTGGGTACAATCTGTCGTAATAGGTCTACTTTTTCGAGATACTCCTCTTTGGTATAGATCCTGTGCATTTTTTTTAAAATGCGTGAGGATCCCGCTTGTATCGGGAAGTGAACAAATTCACAAACAGAGGGGAGATCTCGGATGGCATACATTAAGTCGCGGGTAATATCCACAGGATGGGATGTCATAAAGCGCACTCTTGTAAGACCGGGGATTTTGTCTAATTGATAAAGCAGGTCGTGAAAAAGGCAGTTCCATTCCGGCTTGTCTTTCCCGTAACTATTGACATTTTGTCCAAGTAACGTAATTTCTTTATACCCTTGTGCTACGAGCATTGAGCACTCTTCGATAATGCTTGCTGGATCTCGTGATACCTCTTGTCCTCGGGTATAAGGAACTACGCAGTAGGTGCAGAACTTATCACAGCCGCGGATGATCGAGACATATGCTTTTACTTTATCATCCCGTTTGGCTACAAGATAGTCTAGATTTTCTTCGAATTGTGTGTCTGTTCGAAAAGCTTGTCTTCCCGTGTCAATAACTTCATCGAGTACTTGGTTCAGGTCGTTGATGTTATTAGTTCCTAATACAAAGTCTACATGGGGTAGTTTTCTCAGTAGGGAGTCTTTTTTCGCCATCGCCATACAGCCTGTAACGCCAATCAAAGACCTCTTCGTTTTGCTTCTTCCGAGCTGTCCGAGCTTGCCCATGACTTTCCTTTCGGCTAAATCACGGATAGAGCATGTATTAAAGATAAGCAGGTCAGCCTCTGTTTCTTCGTGGATCCTTTTCATCCCTCGTTTTTCGAGCTGGCCTACCATGATCTCTGAATCTAATTCGTTCATTTGGCAGCCGTAGGTGCGTATAAAAAAGGTGTCTAGTTGTCTCATAGGTGGGCTTTACTTTAGTGGTGTAATTTTTTTATCGGAATTTTATCTTAACTCTCTTCATTTTGACAAGCTTCATTTTACCTGTAATCGGGATATTCATTTTTAGAGTGGGTTTTAATAGTACTTTTGAATTTAATATGAAGTACTGTTTTTTTTATGTTCTGTTTATTGCTGTGCGTAAGGGCTTTAGTAGGGTTGTTCTCTAGGGCCTTGAAAAAAGTCTACACAAAAAAAGACAAAAAACGTATCCTAGCAGCTTTATTTTAAAACTATACACTAACTTAAAACTGTAAGGCATAAATTCCATGACCCAAAGCAGAAAAAACACATGTGTTCTTCTTACTAAAGAAGAAGCGCAAGCAGATAAGAAGTGGTTTATTCTGGACGCTTCTGGCAAAACGCTTGGTCGCTTTGCTTCAGAGGTTGCTAAAATCCTTCGAGGAAAACATAAGGTTACTTTCACATCTCACGTTGATGCTGGAGATGGCGTTGTTATTATTAACGCTGAAAAAATCGTTGTTACTGGAGCTAAAGCAGCTCAAAAGATTTACCGTTACCATACAGGTGCAATGAGTGGTATGAGAGAGATCCCTTACCGTGTAATGCAGGGAAGAAAGCCTGATTACATCATCCGCCATGCGGTTAAGGGTATGATGCCTAAGACACGCCTCAGCGAAGCTCAAATGAAAAAACTCCGCATTGTTGCTGGAGCTCAACATGAAATGGCTTCTCAGCAGCCAGTAGTCGCATCTATTTAATTTTAAAAGCTAACGGTTAAAAAAAATATGCAAGAAAAAATCGGTATAGGAAGAAGAAAGACTGCTGTGTCATCTGTCCGCCTCCGTCCAGGTTCAGGAAAAATCGACATCAACGGTAGAAAATTTGAAGAGTATTTCTCTGCGCAACTCCAAAGAGATCTCATTGCAACTCCCTTTAAAACATGTAATACCTCCATTACGAACTATGATATGATCATACGTGTACACGGCGGTGGTCTTGAAGGCCAAGCTGTTGCTACTCGTCTTGGCATTGCAAGAGCTTTGCTTCTTGAAAATGACACAAGAAAACACGATCTTCGCGTTCTCGGCTATCTTACTCGTGACTCTCGTAGAAGAGAGCGTAAAAAGTACGGTCTTGCTGGAGCGAGAAAAAGATTTCAGTTTTCTAAGCGATAATTGTATTTTTAGGCAGCCAATGGCTGCTTGATTCAAGAAAAACCCCCTCAAGATTTCTGAGGGGGTTTTTCTTTTTTAGCTTTGGTAAATTTTATGGAATTTTTTCTGTAAATAATCGACATAAGGCTGTTCTGTCAGGTTTTTTCCTGAAATCTTTGTGATGATTTCCTGTGGACTAAACTGCCTGCCATACTGATGCAGTTGCTCTTTCAGCCATTGCCTAATAAAGAGAAGGTTTCCTTGCGAGACTTGTTCTTTCCAATTAGGATAGGTCTTTTCAAAAGTTTCAAAGAACTGAGCGGCGCAGAGATTGCCGAGAGCATAGGTCGGGAAATATCCGATCGACCCCATCGACCAGTGAATATCTTGAAGGCATCCTTCCCCATCCGATTGTGGGCTGATCCCTAAGTATTCTCTCATTTTTTCATTCCAAACCGTAGGCAGGTCCTTTACTTGTAGTGAGCCATCAATAAGGGCTTTTTCAATTTCAAAGCGCAGAATGACGTGCAGGCAATACGTGACTTCATCAGATTCTACACGAATTAAAGAAGGCTCTACGTGGTTGGCTGCTAAAAAGAAGGTGTCTAGATGGGTCCCTCCTAGTTGGCTTGGAAATTCTTTTTGTAATAAGGGATAGAAATGTTGCCAGAAGGGGTAGCTTTTGCCTATCCATGTTTCCCATAGTCTAGATTGGCTTTCATGAATACCCAGGGAGATCGCCTCACATAAGGGAGTCCCGTACATTGATTCATTCAGCTGCGCTTCATAAATCCCGTGACCTGCTTCATGAATGACAGAGAATAGGCAGCTGAGTGGAAGGTTAGGGATGATGCGTGTAGTCATCCTTACATCTTTCGGGTTGAGTGCGCTGCAAAATGGATGAGCTGATAAGTCCAGTCTGCTCGAATCATGAGTAAATCCCATTGCATCCAGGATTGTATGGCTAAAATGCATTTGTCCATGTGCGGGGAAGTCTTTATGTAAGCATTCTCTCGGGTGTTTGGGTTTTGACTGTATTTCTTGTAGCAGGCGCGTAAGAGAGGTTTTTAAACGCGTAAATAGCGGGGTGAGGTAGGCTGAGGTCATTTCTGGTTCGTATAAGTCTAGTAAAGCATCGTAGGGGTGATCCTTATATCCGAGGTACTCCGCTTTTTGTCTGCATAGGGCGACGATTTTTTCGAGGTGCGGTGCAAAGGTCTCAAAGCTGTTATGTCGTTTGGCCTCCGACCAAGCGTGCATCGAGAGGGATGAGGTTTTAGCAAATTCTTCGACAAACTCTATGGGCAGTTTCATTGCTTTATTATAGTCTTTCCTCCATTGATAGGCAGCGGCTTTTTCTTCTGCCGAAAGGGTCGGATCTTGGATCTCTCCCGTTTTCAAATCAATCAGCTTGGATAAAGCTAAAGCAAAAGTGTCACTGGTCTTTTGCTTATGCGCCAGGCTTGCAATCGTTTCTAGATGATCGCTTCGATAGTCAATAGCTCCTTGAGGCATATAGGTTTCTTGATCCCATCCAAGGAGACCGTTGATGGATTCTAAGATCGCATGCTGTTTAGAGAGTTTTAGAACTGCTGAAAAATGGTGGTTGTGAATTTGATGCATACTGTCCTCCGAGTATGATCTGATTCTAGCAAGCATCAAAATTCTAAAACAACCTTTCTCATTTTTAGTGAGGTTGTTTTAGAGCAGGTGTCTATTTTCTAGATAGGGTGACCTAAGAGATTCGTGATCATCGGTAAAGCTTCATCGCGTTTGGTTGCGCTCACGGCATCTTTTATGCAAGGGGTGTCTATAGAAACTTAAGGTCAACATGGCTGTGTGGAAGGCTTTGTGAAGCAAGAGGCAATGCGCTTTGTGGCCGTATGCGCAAAGGGAGTGTAAAAAGCCCATGTGAGAAAGAATAAAGCGATCGATCCGCTACCAATAGCAATATCAGTAAACCAGTGTGCTCCCAATAGCATGCGGGGTAGGCATAAAAATACCGCATAAATGGCAGCATAGATTTTCATTCTTTTGCTACCCAAATACACAAAAGCGATACCGAATAGCAGCGCAGTGGTTCCATGGTCCCCAGGAAAGCTTTTTGAAGAGCTGTCTTTGATTTTAAGCCATCCGATATGATCAGAGAGTTTAATGCTTTCTTTTATAATAAGTGTTGGGCTATCTCGAAAAACCCGCACATGATCTGTAAGGAGTGTTTTGTTTACGAGAAAAATAATGACAGCGCTATAGACGAGAAGAAAGACGATTTGTGAGGCTCTGTAGCGACGTTCTTCTTTGGGTCCGGATTTTATATAGACAAAGCTGAAAAGGAGAATAATGACATCTTCAATCCAATCCGCTACTTTATGGTTTGCAAGGGCCCAAAAGACTTGCCAGGGACGTCCCCAGGATAGGGTGCCGTTGATCGATTGGAAAATAAAGTAGTCGATCTTTTGCCAAAAGCTATGGGTTGCTGGACTAAATAGCGTGCAGAGTCCTAAAGCTATCATAAGATTTGTAAGCAGGAGTGCTTTTGGCTGCCAATGTGCTGGGTAGGATGATGACATAAAAAACACCTTCAATAAGTTTTTATGAATTTTACAGTAAAAAATATAGAGCATAATCCAAAGGGAGCAACTAATGCCACGATAGGATGGAGGGTTCCATGTGTCCCTAAGATAATACAGGAGTCCATCAGAGTAAAAAAGGAAATTAATCCAAAAAGGGCACAGCAATAGATATAAAACACAGGGATAGATCGATTGTAACTGGTGCAAAAGGGGGCGATCGCTATAACCACCAACAGAGATAAAATAGGCATAAGTATTTTATAAAAGACCTGGGCGAGGATCTCCTGCTTCTCTTTTTTTGTCAGAAGCGTTTCCTGGAGAAGCTCCTCTGCAAGCTGTGATAGTTTTCTGTTTTCTATGGGGATCATTCCTTTGCGTGTAAGGTGGGTGTCGGCCCAGACGAGTTGATTGAGCAAACATCGATTATAGGATTCGGCTTTGACGATGGAGCCTTCTTTATTACGAATAAGGTGGTCGGCAAAGCTTGCAATGGGTGTGCTCGGATCTGCATTAAGGCTTTTAATTCTCCATATATCATGAAAAGAGCGGATCCAGTAGACATCGCAGAATTGATTCGTTGTTTTATCATGTCTTTGATAAATAAGTTTTGAATGATCGGCCAGGTGTAGGACATGAAACGGTTCTTTATGAGGCGTGCGTATTTCATGACGATAGTTATCAAAGGCATCTAACGAATTTAAGGCTATCGGATGTAGGATTTCCATGGAGTACCAGTTAAACAGGCAGCACAGGGATCCTATAAAAAGAAAGGGCCTGAGAATAGTTGTGATTTTTAGTCCTGATGCTTGGAGGGCTACGAGCTCTCTTGAGGCATTAAGACTGCATAGTACTTTTATCGAGGCAATCAAAAGAGCTAAGGGGATCAAGAGGTTGCTTCTTTTAATGAACTGAAAACTGTAGTAAGACAGCAGGCTTAAGAAATTAAATCCCCCATTTCGGCTAAAATCTTTTGCGTGAGTGGCATAGTCAATAAGGCAATAGAGGAAAAAAAAGGAAAGAAGAAAGAAGGCAAACATTTTCGTGATTTCTTTTAAGAGGTATTGCTCCCAAAGTGATTTTAACATTATTCAATCCCCCTAGAAACCAGACGCATATTTCTTATACAGAAAAACAAGATAATCGGATGGGGTAGTAAATATGCCATACAAGCAATCATCGGGGAGTGTTTAAATGACTTGGTCATTACAAAGCTTACCATAAAAAAAGCAGCAAGTAGGCAAGCTTGAATCATTCCCTTTTTCCTCCTGTGTCTTCCTATTTCAAGGCCGTAACAGACTCCAATCATCGTAAAAGTAAACGCTGCAAGGCCAAGTGTAATTCTTTTAGCAATCTCGATGCTGGCTGATTTAAGGAAGCTTGAATCCCCTTTTTTTTCGATTATTTGCTTGGCGATGAGTAGTTTAAGAGGTAAAAAGTCAGATCCTTTTAGCCAGTCAGCTGTTTGCATGTGCTGAGAGAGATTAGAGGCCTTAGTATTCATGATTTTTTGATTTTCAATAAGAAGATGGTCGTAGGAGGATTCTTGTTTGGGATCAAAGCTGGAGATAAAGGAAACCTCTTTTCCGTGGAGTAGTTCCCCTTCAATCGATAGCGTTTTTGCCGTCATTAATCCCAGTCTATTGTTGGCACTATTTTTAGATATAAGGATGACCTCTTTTGCAAGTCTTCCGTCTTGCAAACTTTTCATGTCGGTATAAGTGCCCCGCATTTTTATGACCGTGTCTTTTTGCATGATCACGAGAGGATTGGTAGCAATCAGCTCATAGACAAGCTGCTTGGATAGGCTTTTTGCGTAGGGGGCTATTTCCGATGTAATCGTAAAGTTAGCAAATCCGAGCAGCGCCCCGGCCAGCATTAAAGGGTAGGCAATCGGGGTAAGTCCCATGCCACAAGCTCTTAAGGCGGTCAGTTCATGAGTGTGGCTGAGCTTTTGCAAGAGTAGGATCGCAGAGATTAAGCAGGATACGGGGACTGCTAGGGGTAGAATATAGGGGATTTGGTATATTGTGAATAATCCTATAGATTGCAGGGATGAGCTGCTCGATGCAAATTTTGCAATTTCTTGAAATCGAGTCACTAGCAGTACAGAAATAAATCCGAGTACGCAAAGAAAAAAAACCTGGAAATAACTTCTTAATAAGTAACGCCATATTAGCGGCATATTCTAGCCTTGCTTTACCTGAATTCTTAGAGGTGAATGGGCTTATTCTAATCGATAAAGAAAATTACTCCCAGGTTTTTTTGATAAGTGTTTGAAATAATTGGGGAGCCATTTGATAATATATTTGATCTGAGATTTTATTTTCTCTAAATTAGATTATGACTCCTTTCGTTGGATTTTTATGAAAGATATGCTTGTTTTAAGAGTTCGGGATTTTTTAAGGTCCAGACTAAATCCTGGAAAGCCTGTGATTGTAGGCTTTTCTGGGGGGGCAGATTCTCGTGCGCTCGTTCATCTATTAAAGGAAACGCAGAGATCTCTGAAACTCGACATTCATTTAGTGCACATCGATCACGGTTGGAGGCAGGAGAGTGGAGTCGAAGCGCAAGCCCTGCAGACAATGGCGGAAGGCTGGGGACTCCCTTTTCATATAAAAACCCTTTCGTCTTTAAGCTTTGCAAAGGGTAATAGTGAAAATGTCGCCCGTGCTCTTAGGTATGAGTATTTCAGCTACGTTAGTCATCTCATTGGTGCTCAAGCGATTATATTGGCACACCAACAAGATGATCTGGCTGAAACCGTTATGAAAAGGATGTTTGAGGGGGCGGGCTTTCTGGCTTGGTCTCCTATGAAAGAGGATGCTAGTTACGAAGGGATGAGAGTTTGGCGTCCCCTTCTTAAGGTGTCTAAGCTAGAGTTATTGGATTGGCTGGGAACGCATAATATCCGGGATTTTATCGTAGATCAGACGAACCTCAGCTCTGATTTTCTTAGAGGGAGGATGAGGACGGAGATGTTCCCTTATCTTGAAAGGGTTTTTGGTAAGGGGATTGTGGCGTCTTTATGTGGGATCGCAGATGATGTTGATAGGATAGCATCTCCTATGCTAACCTTATTTCAAAAATGCTCTTTGCAGGTTAAAGACGATCTTTTATGTACGTATGTGAACTTTGATGATCTCACAGATCTTCCTCAGTATCAGTATGTCTTTTATCTAAAGTATTTTCTGTCGAATCTAGGGCTTGTCGCCTCGCGTGACCAGATGGAGACTCTCAATGAGTTATTATTATCTAGATCGACGGCTAAAAAAATACAGTTAGGGGGGCGCTGGATTTATGTAGAAGGGGGGTCTTGCTTTGTTCTAAAGGATATGCCTGTTTGGCCGGAGTGTATCTTGTTAAAGGAGGGGGTCTATTCATTTGATGGTTGGATCTGTCATGTCAGATGGGAGGAGCCTAATGAGGAGCTATCCAATTGGCAGATGGCTTTAAACGGTCGTTTTTACGTAGACATGCCGGAAAACGAGTACGCTTTAGTCTCTCCATCGACCCTTCATACGTATAAAAGAAAAGAATTTTTTCTAAAGCGCTTTTCCTCTGCATCGATTCCGAGCTTCTGTCGGGGCTTATTTCCTTTTCTTGTTTATAATGACGAGTTTATCCACGAGTTCTTAACCGGAAGAAGAATCCAAAAAATGGCTGACAATTCATTTAAAAGGCTTTCTATCCAGCTTTTCTGTGTGGATAAATAAAAGACAATATATTTCCTTTTTGTTAAGATGAGCTCTTGAGGGGTGTATTGAATTAAAGTGGTGTGCTGTATTCTCTAGAAGGGAGGATAGTACTTTACATTAATCGTTAGCAAATGTTTTAATTTCGACCTCCTCTCCAAAATTATTAATCAACAATAGTGTTAAAAGTATGAGTGGTGACAATAATTATAAGTCTGAAAAGAAAGGGTTTCCTGGTGGCTTTCTTGCTTTTGTAGTGGCCGTGATTTTGATTGTTTTAACGATGCAAAATTTTAATAATGAAAAGAGTGCAAAAGTCTCTTTTAGCCATCAAGTGGAGCATTTAGTTAATCTGGACCTTATTCAAAAAGACGAAAGCCGTAAGGTGGCTTTGAATGATAATCTTGTCACATTTACAGGGAAATTTAAAGACCAACTCTCTGATGATGCAAAATCTCGCTATCGTTATTTAGAATTATTAAATGGAAATCACGAACTATTAGCGGATCAGCAGAGGCTTGGGGAAGAAATTACCTCCTTTCGGAAGTCTATCAAAGAATCTGCTGATTGGTTTTTACATATCAGCGGTCTGCCTATTCCTAAAAATGGCTATGTGATTATCGATCCTATCTTTAATACATCCAATCAAGACAATAGTATTGTGATCAGGCAGTTATCTGATAAAAGTGTCGTAAGTCTTCTTGAGGTTCAAAGAAGCTTTTCTTCTCTAAATTCTCCAGAGCAGGTGCAATCCTTAGGCTCCGATCTTTTAACCTTAATTAAGCAATTTCGATCTCCAGTACTCGGTGTAGGTGATGAGAGCATCAAGCAGCAGCTTAAAGAATTAGAAAGCAAAGTAGCTGCTCTGCAACTGCCCGATAGCACAATGAGTATCGATCAGCAAGTTGCTCTATATAAATCTGTTATTACCACTTTACGATCTATTGTAAACAGCTTAAATATCGAAACAGATCACGTCAGATTGCTCCAGTTGCGCTCCGTGCGTAGTTATAAGGCCTCTGTTGAACAGCAGGCTGTGGTTGTTGAAGATCTCGATAAAAATAACGCCCAGCTTGATAAAGCCCGGCAAGCTGTTGCAACTACCACATGGTTCTTTAATAATAAGGAATTATCTACACGTAGCCTCGAAAAACAAGATGCGGAGCTTTATTCGCAATGGTTTGCGCAAGCAAAACAGGAATGGGATCAATTCTCTAATAATCAGTCTGCGGTGTTTAAAGCTCCAGACCAGCCTAGAAATACCGTGCTGGAAAGAACTTTTACGAGCGAAGAGCCCGCTCCTAATTACTTTGGCTATTTACTGACGCTACTGCCTGTGATTTTAGTGGTTATGTTGCTCTACTTTGTTTTTTCTCGGCAGATGAAGGGTGTGGGTTCAGGTGCTATGACGTTTGGTAAATCTCCAGCGAAGCTTCTTACTAAAGAGAAGAACAAGATTACGTTTAAGGATGTAGCCGGTTGCGATGAAGCAAAAGAAGAGCTACAAGAAATTGTGGATTTTTTAAAAGATCCCGCTAAATTCACAGCTCTTGGAGCGAGGATCCCTAAAGGGGTTCTCTGTATAGGGGCTCCTGGTACTGGTAAGACTTTGATTGCCAAGGCAGTGGCTGGTGAAGCTGACCGTCCGTTTTTCACCATTTCAGGATCTGATTTTGTGGAGATGTTCGTGGGTGTCGGTGCAAGTAGAATTCGAGACTTATTTGATCAGGCTAAAAAACAAGCACCTTGCATCATCTTTATGGATGAGATAGATGCTGTGGGAAGACATAGGGGAGCAGGGATTGGTGGTGGCCATGATGAAAGAGAGCAGACCCTGAATCAATTGCTTGTGGAAATGGATGGTTTTGATACAAGTGAAGGAGTTATTCTTATTGCAGCGACGAATCGTCCTGATGTACTTGATAAAGCTCTTTTACGGCCTGGACGTTTTGATAGACGGATCGTGATCGATCTTCCTGATGTAAAAGGGCGTTACGAAATCTTAAAGGTACATGCCCGTAGGATTAAACTCGATCCTTCCGTTGAGCTTATGAATGTAGCCAGAAATACCCCCGGTTCCTCAGGAGCAGATCTGTTTAATATACTCAATGAAGCTGCTTTATTAGCCGCTCGTAAAGGAAGATCAGCGGTTATAGAACAAGATGTGTCAGACGCTTGTGATAAAGTCCGTTATGGAAAAGAAAGACGCAGCCTTGAGCTGGATAATAATGAAAAGAAAACGACTGCATACCATGAGTCTGGTCATGCGGTGGTAGCCCTTCTTGTTAAATATTCTGATTCTGTCGACAAGGTAACAATTATTCCTCGAGGTATGTCTCTTGGTGCAACTCATTTTATGCCTAAAAAAAATCGAGTAAGTTACTGGAGAAATGAGCTTTTGGATCAGCTAGCTATTTTAATGGGTGGTCGTGTAGCGGAAGAGCTGTTTGTCGGAGATATGTCTTCAGGTGCTCAGATGGATATTACTCAAGCTACCCGTATTGTCAGAAGTATGGCCTGTGAGTGGGGGATGACAGATAGTCTCGGGACTGTCGCTCTTGATGAAAGATCAGAAAGTGGTCAGTATCTAGGAATGCCTTCTTATCAAGAAAAACACTATTCAGAAGAAACGGCTAAGCTGATCGATCATGAAGTAAAACAGCTTCTTGGTCAAGCTCATGCTAAAGCTAAGGCTTTGCTAGAGTCTAATAAAGATAAAGTCCAACTTATGACAGATATGCTCATAGAATTTGAAACGTTAGATCGCGATGACGTATTAGATATTATGGCAGGAAAGTGGGATGAAGAGAAGAAGAAGAAGAAGTTAAAGCTCATTGAGGGTATGCAGCGCAAGCTACCTCCGCCGCCTCCTATTGCACCTGCTGAAGTGAAAGACCTAGAGTCCGACACTCCATCACCCCAGCAAATCTAACAAAAAACCCTCAGGAGGATCTCCTGAGGGTTTTTTGTATGTGTATTCCATCCGTTTTGGGGTACGTCTTATGAATTCTTGATCGTATCTATACTCCTCTAGTGAGGGGATTATTTATCCAAACCTTTATTATTTACTCATTGGCGCAAGAAGGGAATATTGTGTTAATGAGCTTTCCTGTCTTGTCGAATATACCTTCTGCCCTTTCCGGCGGAGTATAGGGTTGGAAAGACTCATTAAAGGTCACGGTTTCGCCTGGAGTCCTGGTATCCTGAAGTGGAGGTTAAGACGTGAAGCAGGAGCAGGATAGTTGGCGCGATGGTGTTTGCGGCTGTTCTATTCGGCTTTGTGGTGGTGGTGGATTTCGCGAATTAATGGGATGCATAATAAAGCTCCTTCGTTTATTTGTTTTTTTCTGTCTTTATTTAATAATTCTTATTATTTAGAAGATGGGAGGTGTTTGTATGCTTTCCTATCGAAAACAGTGGATTCGCAAGGGAAAATGTCAAACCGTCCAAGAGGGAGTCAATGAATGGGTATAGGATTTTCTAATAGGACAAGTAAAATAGTTTGCTCGCTATTTTGATGGCTATGACCTCAATCGTTCCTTTGTAAATAGACCTCCACTGACAGCAAGTATAATGTTTTTACTGGTTTGTCAGATGAAAAGGCTTAAGTTCACTTGTTCATTTCACAGCGGATTGTAAACAGATACAGGTGAGCAGCTAATGGTTATAAAAGCATTTTATGGTTGAGCTCATCATTACTACCCCGATCTCACATAGTGAGGTGGGGTGCTAAGGGATTTTGTCAATATAAGAAAGAAATTCCGTCATCGATGTCGGAAGATCTATATAAATCTATGAGGAAACGTTAAGGCCCCTCACGAGAGATGGGTTCTTGATTTCCTTGCTTAAAATGATAATAACCTCCGGCAAAACCACCCCCACTACCATTTTCCGTAAGCTTGCTTAATACTGTATAGGCTTCTGCCCTTGATCTCGGACGGATAATCTATTTAGGCGGGTTTTTTAAAGGGATTTACGTAACTTACAATCTAAGGCTTACGGAATTCCAAATTCTACTCGATGTTTCTACTCTTTCCCGATACGGGATCCATAGTCGATGAGCCTTCTTCAGTAAGTATTTCAGGCTTAAAAGGAGGGGTCTTCTCCCTTTGATCCAGGCTATGGGTCTGTTTCTTCGAGATTTTTCCAAAAGCAGGTATAGCGAGGATGAGTATCTTCGATTGCGGTCTGGGTGTTGTGATCTAGAGGTGTTTCCCTAAAATGCATCAACAGTGTCATTAAAGCTTACGAATAGGGATGAACCTCGTCTAGAAAGCCCATCAGCCTCTGGATGACAGGTATAGTCGGGACTCTGCTGGGAGGTCCCTTCATTGATTTCTTGATTCTCTTCATTTGAATCATTACTCAATCGAGCGGCGCTTAGTATACTATGTGAAGGGTCCCAGATTATGCATTCTTGGCGTTTTTCAAGAGGTATCTTACCGAATATAGATTCTATTTTAGAGTTAAGCTCTTGAAATTGAAGGCGTTGGTGTTTATTTATTGGGGTGAATCGTGTAGTGTCTATATCCTTCCAAGTTGACAGCTCCTTATCTCTATTTGTACACTCTAGGGCTTGTATTTGTGGAAATGTGCGATTTGAAAGTCCCTCTGAATCCACTGGAGTCATGCGATCAGCATGTGTATTGGTAAGGCCCCTGATGAAAGCTTCCCCTAGCCTCTCATTTAGCTCCATTTCTTCTTTATCACATGGTGTTTCTAATGAATCTAGGTATTCTAGGGCCTTAAGGGCATTCTCTGGAAGAGAGGCTGGAGTACTGGGGTAATTCACTTTGAACATGATTTTTTCCCTTGCTTTGGTCTTATAATTAAGATTATATCGCAAGATTATAAAGATTATTTTAAGAAGTAATTTTATATATTACAGGGTCTTGGTCCTTCGGAGGAATTAGGGCAGGTCTGACGATAGGGATAGGATTTTTAAAAACGGAAAAAGGCATAGCACATGCTACATCTACGGTTGAAAAGGTGAGAGTATGGGTGAAACATGTTGATTTTTTTATACGTTAAAACATGGCCGATCAAAAACAAAGGAAAAGGAGTGAGGGGGGGCTTGATTTTTGCGATGGGAGATCAACATAAGTCAGTTGATTTGAAAAGCAGTAAGTAAGAGCTAGGTAGTAAAGTCAGCCCCTAAGACGGGTTGTCTAGGGGCTGATGTGGCCTTATTGCGGCATCGGAAGCGTTGCTTTATGACTGAGTTTAATTTGTCCTCGATCATTGACGTCTAGCACTTTCACGTCAATAGAATCTCCTTCTTTAAGAACGTCGGAGACGTTTTGAATGCGAGCATGAGAGATTTCTGAAATATGGCAAAGACCCTCTTTACCAAAGATTTCGACAAAGGCTCCAAATGGCACAATCGATACGACTCTGCCTGTGTAGATTTTGCCAATTTCCACTTCTGCGGTGAGGTTGAAAATGATTTCTTTCGCTTTGGCCATCGATGCTGGATTGGAGGAGGAGATACTTACAATCCCGCTATCATTAATATCGATCTGTGCACCAGTTGATTCAATAATCGCACGGATTTGCTTACCACCTGGACCAATTACAATGCCAATCTTGCTTGGCTTGATTTGCATGATCTCAATGCGAGGTGCATATTGTGAAAGCTCATTTTTGGCTTTTGGGCACACTTCGATCATCTTATTAAGGATGTGAATCCGTCCTTGTTTAGCTTGAGCAAGAGCTGCCTTCATGATATTTGTGGTAATGCCTTCTACTTTAATATCTAGTTGGAAGGCTGTAATGCCATGAACATTTCCTGTGATTTTAAAATCCATATCTCCAAGAGCATCTTCCGCTCCCAGGATATCAGATAAAATCGCATAACGGTTTCCTTCTAAAATAAGTCCCATAGCAATTCCTGCAACAGGATGTTTGACGGGCACACCTGCATCCATTAGAGCCAGGCATCCGCCGCAGACGGAGGCCATAGAAGAGGATCCGTTCGATTCTGTAATGTTGGACTCTAGGCGGATCACATAAGGGAAATGTTCCTGGCTTGGAATGACTGCCGCAAGAGCTCGTTCAGCAAGTTTACCATGCCCTACTTCTCTTCTTCCTGGAGCGCCCATTCTTCCTACTTCACCGACAGAAAAAGGAGGGAAGAAATATTGCAGATAGAACTTCCTTGTGTTATCCCCCTCTAAATCTTCATAGCGCACCCCCATAGTCTCTCCACCGAGTGTAGCGACGGCAATAGACTGTGTTTCACCTCTTGTAAATAGGGCGCTACCATGTGTTCTTGGCAGAAGACCCATTTCTATGTGAATCGGACGAATCTGATCACATGATCTGCCATCGATTCTGCGATTTTCTGTAAGGATTGTTTCACGCATGTGATGAGCTTGGATCTTTTTAAAACCGAGCATGACATTCGCTTTACTGAAGCGAGGTGTTTCTCCTACAGGAAAGAAGTGAGTCAGAACCGCTGCATTGATTGTGCTTATCGTCTCTTCTCTTGCAAGTTTCTCTTTAATCTGTAGTGCGCTTTTTAGTTTCTCTCCGAATAGGGAATGAATTTCGGTTGTAATGGCTTCAGGAAAGGCTCGTAAACTTGTTCGATTTTTTTCTTTACCGATTTCTTTTTGCCAATCTGCAAGTTTCTGGCAGATGATTTTAATAGCTTCATGACCTTCATGAATCGCATCCATGATTTTCTCTTCAGTCAGAAAATCTGCATAACCTTCAATCATCAGAATAGCATCCTCTGTACCTGCAAGAAGCAGATCCAGTTTAGAGGTTTTTTGCTCTTCTACGCTTGGGTTTATTATGAATTGATCGTTCAGAAGACCCACTCTCACGCCAGCAATCGGTTTAATAAGGGGAACTTCGGAAATAACGAGAGCTGCTGATGCTCCACAGATAGCTAAAGGTTCTGGCGAATGTATGGAATCATAGGAATAGACATAAGAGAGCAGCTGCACTTCATTGTGATATCCATCTTCAAACATGGGACGGATAGGGCGATCAATCAGGCGGGAGACTAGGATCTCTTTTTCTGAGAGTCTTCCTTCTCGTTTAATAAAACCACCGAGGGTTTTGCCTGCAGAAGAAAATTTTTCTTGGTAGTCTACTCGTAAAGGGAGAAAATCGATTTCCTCTGAAGCTGTAGCACTTGCACAGACGGTATTTAAAAGCATGGTCTCTCCACAAGTCACCATGACCGCGCCGCCCGCTTGTCTTGCAATTTTACCTGTTTCAAATGTAATGGTTTTGCCACCGACTGACACAGACATTTTATGAGATTGCATCATCATGTATATAAGCTCCGATTGTAAAAATTAAGGCTCAGTATGTGGATGAACTGTCCATTTAAGTAGAGTCTCTCTCGGGGCTCTAGTTAAATGGGCCTTTCATCCTCGTAAATGAGCTGGTTTTAAAAAATATAAATACCTGTTAACTTCTTATCCCTTGAGGGAAGAAGTTGCTGGAATATAACAATAAAGGGTGTTAAGCGACAACTAAAGAATTAAGATCACTTCAGTATCCTGAAGTGATCTATTAAAAAGAAAAAAAATTACTTGCGGAGATTGAGTCTTACGATCAGATTCTGGTAGCGCTTGGTATCTGTGGAGTTTAGATAGTCAAGAAGCTTACGACGTTGACCTACTAACTTGAGGAGGGCAAGACGAGAACCGTGGTCTTTTGGAGCAAGTTTTAAATGCTCTGAAAGTTCTGCAATTCTTTCCGTTAGGATAGCGATTTGGACGTCTGCTGAACCAGTATCCTTTTCATGAAGTTGGAACTTCTTGGTAATTTCTTCTTTTGTACCTTTATCTAAAGACATTGTATAGGTTCTCCCTGTATTGAGAGTTTAAAAAGGTAGACAAGTTTAAAAAAAATGTAAAACAATAGGTATATTATAGCTAAAACAGGTTAACACTTCAATCTTTAAAAAATCATTCGTCAGTCTTTTTCTGCCTAAGAGTTGATCTGACAAGAGTATCGCTCTTGCGTTTTGAAGATCGGCCTGCTAAAGTTTCTACACTGTTATGGTACCATAGAAGCTCTTAAAGGGGAATAGATTATGATCAAAGATTTATCGTTAAAATCAAAAATTGAATTTTTAGGTCCAGTGCTCGGTAGAGTATTGCAAGATATTCGAAGAGATATCAAGCAAGAGCACTTGAAAAAGGATAGGGCATTTGTTCAAAAGTATTTCGGAAAAAACCATGTAGATAAGGTGTCTGCGGAAGAAATTGAGAAAGCGTACTTTACTGAGATTGTTTCAGTGGGTAATGAAGAGCTTGCTAGCTGGGTTGTCTCTAAGTGGATCCTGAGGCATGCTGAATTATACGAATACTTTGTGGCAGAGCTTTCTAAAGTTAATCCCCGCTTTGAAGAGATTGAGTTGCTTGATATGGATGTTGCGAAATCTATAGCAGCAAGATCAGTTGATCAATTCAGCGTGATCGATACATACATCTTTAGCGTAATGAATTCTGTCGCCTTCGCAGATGAGATTTTTCATCACTTCAAACAGGAAGTGGAGCAGTTGCAAAGCAATCAGGCAAAGGGGATAGAACAGAGCGAGGAGCTCTCTTTACAGGAGTTAATGCGTCGGCATAACCAAGAGCTTGGTAAACTCTCTGATCGTTATGAGAAAAGATTGCAGGCTGTTTCTAAAAGATACGTTCAAGACATTGAAGGGTTGAAGAAGCAATTAGCAGCGGTGCAAAAACGTTTAAGCGAGAAAGTGCATTGCTAGACGATGTCTTTATGCGAGAAGCTTTAGAGGAGGCAAAAGCAGCCTTTGCTAAGGGTGAGGTTCCAGTTGGTGCTGTTTTGGTTTTAGAAGGGCAAGTTATTGCAAGAGCTCATAACCTTGTAGAATCTTTAAAGGATGCAACAGCGCACGCTGAGATTTTATGCTTAAAAAAGGGGAGTGAGCAACTCTCTAATTGGAGGCTATTAAATACCACGTTGTATGTTACTCTCGAGCCTTGTTGTATGTGTGTCGGTGCTATCTTGCTTTCCCGGGTTAAACGGGTGGTTTGGGGGG
>CAMDPQ010000021.1 GCA_945905275.1 Chlamydia trachomatis | reverse complement strand
GATAATCCGATGAAAATAGCGGAAATTCACAACGGGATCATCCAAGAAATCAATGCATTTTTACGAACCTTATCTGGAGCGCAAAATAAGTTGCTACTGCACCCAGAAGATAGAGTCGATTTATTAGAAGAACAAATGGATAAAGCCCTTTCGTCCCCTAAATACAATAAAGGGTTTACCCAAGATCGTTTATTTAGAGAGGCCGTTGACAAGGCTATTGGCATCTTACCCCCTTTAGGACTCACTGAGAAAGCCGAGGCTTTAGTATCTGGGCGTCATTGGGCGATTAAAGGACTGTTCTATACAGCAGTCTATTACCCGATAATCTATCCTGTCGAAGCAGTCGCTGATTATGCGATAAGAAAGACCCTTCAATTCGTTGCCATCCAATCTACTATTTTAGAGGTAGGCGTTAACCAATTCGGAACCCAAGTCGGCTTAACTAGCTATGAGCACTCTATGAATAAAATTCTTCATGAACAGCTCGTTTCTATTTACCAAAACTTACAAGAACCCTCGCATGCAGCTAATCCACAGCAAGCACCACCTTTTGCAAATAAAGAAGCGCTGAGACAGTTAGTTATGAATGTATTTACTGTATTGGATCTGAATAGACAACTCAGAGCCTGTAACTCACAAGATAATGGCATTCGACAAATCGAACAAAACCTAAAGCACCTAGCCATTGAATCTACCGCCCCAATGATCGGTCTTATTTTAGGCAAAGAAATGAGAGCCTTATTGGATCCTAACAACATCAACATGGGACTCCATCTCGTATTAACCAGCATCAATCAAGCACTCATTACCCCACAAGAAAGGCTCCCCACATTTGATGAGAAAGCAACACTAGAAAAAGAGATCCAAAAAATGGGAGAACTGATCCTAAATAAGGCGCTCGGAACCATTCTCCATGAACAACTGGCTGGATCATCATTAGAACCACAACAGCTTTGTGAGGAATATAGAGCAAACCTCCGTAGGATCATGACTGCCCATCATACTATACTAAGAACAACTCTAGATGAGCATCCAGATCAGTTCCCTGGAAATCTTCGTAACTACGCAAAAGAGATCCTTCTTTTACAACAAAAAGCACAGGACCACCGAACATCTACCATGCTGGCTCCTGTATTTGACAGGCATTATATGCAGACCGTAATAGATCAGATTACTGCTTTACATGTAGCCACTGATGAAGAAAAGCCAGCCCTTCTTACTGCATTGGAGGCCCTAACCCTACCAGTTCCTACCGTAATCGATACGACTCCTCTAAAGCCCCTAATAGCAAGCCTGGAAGGGCCTATACAGAAGATAGGCTATGAAGTAGGCCTTGACCTCGTTGATCAAGCTTGGAGCCTATCCAAACAACCGTATGTATGGCGCTATGGAGTGATCTATAGGACCTTAATTGCCTTTATCCAAAACACCTAAACACCGCCACCTCTGTTTTTCCATCTTTTTGGTAAAACAGGGGACTGCCTCTAGCCATGCAGATCCTAGTAGATGTTGCCAATTACATCGTTGGCTAGAGCTCCCTTAATTTCGCTCTTGCAACCCCCTCTCTACATTGCCAGTTCGCTAGTATTTTCTTCTTACTGCCCTCCTTAGTCCAAGCTCTTATTTCTTCAGCAACGATCGCCTTTTCACCTACCCTTTGATCTATACATTGCCCAGTTAAATAACGTAATTCTATTTCAGCCATATGCAACCAGCCACCATGCTTTGGCGTGTAATGGATAGTACAGCTAATCCTCTGGTTTGAATATTTCGTAAAGAGAGGGTTTGTGGTGGGCATGGAGATGATCCATTACAAATACTATTTTTTCCGCATCTTTATGCTTTTCGTTGCCTACGATTACCTTTGATATAATAAGCCCATTCAGCTCTGGCTCTGCTCTCAGCAGTTTTCGTGAAACGCAGCTCGAAGGGATAGAAATACTGGTTGCTCCATTACGCTGATACTCCGTATCAAATTTCTTCACATCCCCTGGTTTCCTCGGTAATGGCTGCCTGCTTTCTTTGATCAACTGCTTGCTGGATTCATCCCTGCCTATCATCGGATGCTTACGATCATAAGGCTGCTTGTCAATATCCAGCATTCCTTGCAGTGAATCTATGCACCTTTCTTTTTTTGCCAAAGTTGAAGCTCATTTTTTTTACAGCTCTACCTATGGTGTTAGTCGAAACCGATGCAATATACTTACATTCTACCATCCTATCGGCTAAACCGTTTTAACACTCAGATACAAGGCTTCTGCGATTGGTAGCTCTTTCCAGTTTCCCCCTTCTTGTCCACAATCCGCGTTCAATAAGATACGAGCCCTGTTCTTCTTTTCTTTACTGGCTCTACCTTCCTTGAGTAATTGGAAAATCACTCCTCTTTCCTCTATGGACAGTCTTACAATATATTTATGCTTCATGGGTTACCTCTTTAGAGTCTTGAGAGTATATCAATTCCAACGAGATGACCCACTACTCTAGATATCTATCAATTTCTTATTTTTCCATAGATTTGATCCATCCATATAATGTTAAGGAGTTTACATCAAGAGATTTGACAGTATCGATAAAAGGTGATCCTTTAATAGGCCTAGTTTGCCTGCATATGGCTGAGGTCTTTAGTTTAGCTAAAAGCGACAAATACGCTGACACAGGGAAGGGGGTCCCCCACGGTTGTTCTTTTTTGGTATGTGCCCTCCATTATAACAATGGAAGTGTAGATCCAGAACATCGATTTTATATGCAACGAGAAATTGCTAAAAAGAACAAATATTTCTTATCAGAACACCCTAGGTTGTGAAGGAATTTACAGAGAAATAGCTACTTTACCGAAAATTAACAATTAAAAGATAAAATAATAGTAATTAGACGGAATAACATTAAGGGTAATATATGCATCCTCTCCAAAATAGATCAATTCCTGAAAGCCCGAATACGTATCTATCCGTTTTCACTTCATTGCCTCGATCCCTCCATGGGTTATTTTCTTCTTGTACAGGGGCCAGATCAGAGCCTCCAACTCCAGAAACAAGGCCTCCTGAAATGAGCTTGGCGACCGTGATTGAAACGTTTCCTGACTCAAGTACTCGGGGAAAACTGTTTTTGGCTGCACAAGATCTCTGGGGGAATGAATCGTTAGATCAGCCCCCCTCTTTTACTCGTCGCTCTATTATACAGGAACTTGGGAAGAAGGATCCTGCACAGATGGAGGATCATATCACAGCGGCCAAATCATGGCATAAAGAAGCTCCTCACGGTGCAATCCCAGATTGTTGGACACTATATTTCCTCATGAATTCGTTCTCGCCCCAAGAAGCGCTAGCAATCGAAAAAAAGGGCTTTAACTGCTACGAAAGATTCATTACTACATTCCCTGAAGAACTACACACAACCCCACCCTTGAAAACCACTTACAGCTTCTTCAAACTATTAAATGTGCTCCATAGCTTCCCTACCGAGGATCAATACGGCCGTTTCCTATCTGCAATTAGCGCAATCTCGACATCTCTAACGCCACCCGAGAAGAAAGTTCTAATGCAATCCCTAGACAAACTATGCTTATCAGACTCAGGAAGCTGGACAAATGTAACTAGAATAACCCGCGATCAATCTCTGGAGTTTCTGGAGAGCATTGCCGAGATAGGACTTCCGAACCTCCCTGCAGAGACCGACTTGCCGATTTTTCAGATCCGCACCCTGTTTAAGGAGATAAAAGGCCCAGACGCTCTATCTCACACGAAAGCTGTCGTTGCGGAATGTAACAGACTATTAACCCATGCACCAGTAGGGAGTATAATACGCTTCAACAGACTCCTTACTAGGTTAAGCGGATTTTCCGATCGCTCCCTACGCGAGAGGTTTGTATCCGCAGTTATTTCACTTGGAGAATCGACAAAGAATGGAAATAAGAGTAAGTTTCTAGTCTATGATCTAATTCAGGATCTCTCTGAGTCACTCTCTGGCAATTCGAGTCAATTGGTTGGGATTCTTGAGCTCACAAGCACTCTTATACGACAATTATACGCGGATAACAATAGCGACGCATCCGCTATCACTATGGTACGTTCTTTGATCTCTGGCCTGAAACCGAACCTAAGGGACCAATTCGTTGAGGTAGTAAGGATTCGTCATCAACTGCTAAATCAAAATCCCTTGTCTTCTACAAGCCTTAGAGAAATACTAAACCCAAGAGAACCAGAAAGATGGAGCCAAGAAACCTCCAAATATATGACTTCCTATGGACAGGCTTTCGATATGGTTACCACCTTGTCTAAGGAGCAACGCATCCTAGAGGCCGAGGAAGCTAACTATCTTTCTACATTCACCCGTCAACTTTATGATACAAATATCCCTTCCGGTACTCAGCCACGCTTCATAGAGTATGTTATACAAGCCTGCCGACTCCTCCCTGCAAACTCTGATTTCACCAGAGTCATCGCATGGATGGCTAAAGGTCCCAATCCTAAAATTGAAGATGTCGAGGGTCGTTTGCAAAAGTTGAACAGAAGGAGGGCTGCGCAAGGAGAAGGCGTCCATGAAGGCAGCAGCGATGACATGCTTAGATCTGCCATACAAAAATTTTGCAGCGTAGCACTAGAGCAAGGTACAATAACAGAAGCTTTAAAGGCGTTCGAATCCTATCTCGAGAAGTACCCAAAGGTGTCTGATCGAGAATTAGCCCTACGTGCTTTATCACAACCTAAAATCTACACAGAGGACTTTCCTCACCTTCTTGACCCCCAAGGCTTCACCATCCTCGGATTACCACTACAAGGAAGCTCACTGATAGGCCGTCTTTGGCTTTTTATATCACAGTTACCAGATGAACGAGATCAGGAAAATGCAAAAGTATCTATGGTTTCTGCCCTCAAGGACTCGTATGAGAGCAAGCTAGTTGAACAGGGTGGAATAAATGCAGAGGTACTTGTCCGAGTGTGCAACCAAGGGAAAACACGCAGATTATTCGAGGGCGTGCTATCTGGGCGCCTTGAAGCAAGCGGCACAGCACCTATAGAGCATAAGGTACTGGAGAACGGTCTTGCTGTAACGTTATTCTTTCAAAATGAAGCCCATCAAAAAATATTGGACTGGGATGAGCTGATGAAGACTGCAGAAGAGTTTGTTGCAAAGAATCCGATGGTTGAGAAAGAAGGTTTTATTAACAAAATAAAGGAATTTGCAGCCCAAGGGGATATCTTCCAAAGAACGGAAATCTCTGTAGTCAGGTTTTGGGAAACAGCAGAGCATAGAGGGATCGACGACGTGGAGCTTCTTGCAGCAGCAGCCAACACCTTCTGCCATGCCCACCCGGAGGTAGAGAAAGAGCCATTCATGACAGCTGTCAAAGAAGTGCTTCTAGAGAAAACGCGCAAAGATTGATGGGTGAGATCTCAAGAGCGTGAAGCAAGCTCTTTTGCAACTCTTGCTCAAAAACACTTCTGTGTTTTTAGGAGCCCTGAAAAAAGTCTTTAAAGTGTTCTTGTAAGGAAGCCGGCACCACTTCCTCAATACCTTCTTTATCATACATGACAAAGTAGGTACAAGCGATCATGATCCCGAATCCCGTACTAAACAAAGAAACAAAAAGGGACAGCGCACATACTAGAGCTCTTTTGAGAGATATCCACGCTTTAGATAGAGACAGCTCCCAAACTTCTTTCTTATAAAAAAAACAACCTGACAGCAAAAGGCAAAAGATCATTTTACATAGGCAATAAGCACCCCATAACAAATCTACTGCGAGCAAAACAAGAAAAAAAAATCGGATACAGATAACCGAAAAAAGCCTATCTTTTGAAAAGGAGCTTGCTTTGATTTTCTCTTGTATCGAGGCGATTTCCGGGCCCCGTTCTGAAGGGAATATACGAGATTCCATCTCAGAACTAGACTTATACTTATCATACATAGCCATCACAAGGCCTACTTTTTATGCTTAATCTTGTTAAAACCGTTGAGCGCTGCTATGCGATACCCTTCGGCGTATGTGGGATAATTGAAAACTTGGTCGATGAAATAATCGATTCTAGCATTAAAACTCATAGCCACTTGCCCGATGTGAATCAGTTCTGTGGCAGCCCTACCTATGATATGGATGCCAAGAATCTCGAGTGTATCCGCGTGAAACAAAATTTTAAACATTCCAGGATCATTGCCCACAATGAGATTTCTTGCAATCTCATAGTAATAAGCCCGTCCTATCTCATAACGAAATCCCAACTTCCTTAATTCTTCTTCAGTATAACCACATGCAGAGATTTCTGGAATCGTATAAATGCCAATTGGATAAAAGGTTGGGAAATGGTGCGTCTGCATACCAAAAGCGTGCCTTGCTGCAAGACGTCCTTGCTCCATACTGGTGGCAGCTAAAGAAGGAGGTCCAATCACATCCCCTGCAGCATAGATCGTAGGCGTAGCCGTTTGAAACAAAGCGTTCACTGGGATATAGCCCCACTTATCGACAGCAATGCCCGCTTGCTCTATATGCATACCATCTACATTCGCTTCTCTACCTAAGGCATAGAGCAGCACTTCCGCACTTTCTTGAGTACCATCTTTAAACGTCACCTCTACATGATCCTCCTTACGGATAATCAAGGAAGGCTCTTTATTACCGAGCACTTTCAGACCAATACTCGTGAGAGCTTTCTGCAAATGCAGCCCTATTTCCACATCCAATAAGGGCAGCAGATGATCCCTTTTATCAACGACTGTCACCTCAGTACCAAGGGCTGCAAAAAAACTGGCATATTCAGTACCTATAATACCTCCTCCAAGGACAATCATGGTTTTTGGGACATGATCTATCGATAGAAGGCGTGTAGAATCCAGAACTCTTTCCGAATCAAAGGGAACATAGATCGGATTGCGTGGCTTAGAGCCGGTGGAAATCAAAGAGAAATTAAAACGGATCTGATGAGTTATTTGAGAAGACGAATCGAGAACATCCAGGCCACCCACGGAGGTAAACCTTGCAAACCCTTGAACGATTTTAACCTTATTTTTATCAAATTGCCTTTGTAATGAGATCCTTTCCTCTTCTAAGACCTTATGGAGTCGATAATTCAAGTCATTAATAGAGACGGTTCTTTTTTCATCGTTTTTTGCGTAGTAACTTCTTTTATAAAAGTCGGTTAAATCAATGATTGCTTCTCGCAAAGATTTAGAGGGAATCGTTCCCGAATTCAAAGAAGCCCCACCCAAATGGACATCTTTTTCTATAACAATGACACTTTTTCCAAGTTTTGCCGCTTGAATAGCTGCCTTTTGGCCAGCAGGTCCTGAGCCGATGACAACAAAATCCGCATGGAGTTGTTCCACAAAAAACCTCATCTGCGTAAGGTGGGGACTCACGTATTACTATTCTTAAAAGATCAGGCATAACACAGGAAGAAGAGTGAGTCAACAAGTGAGAGTAGAAAGATTCAAAGTATTTACAATACAACAGTAAAAAAATAAATAAGAAACCCCTTATTGTTTTAAAAAAACAACCTGGATAAGAGATTGTACACTTTTACGAAGACCCCAGCGGCGCATCCTCATAACAAACCCGATGCCAATAAATACATTAAGCCACATTAGATGCCAAGAAGAGTGCCATTTTTTGACATATGTTTTTAAGCTCTTGACTGTATGGCAATACTTCCATGCAGGGCAGCATTCAAAAAAGCTTCTACTGCAAAAATCAATACAACCGACCATCGGATTATACAGTACTTTATATCCATCTACCTGCATTTGCTTGCAAAGATCAACATCCTCAAAAAGAATAAAATAGATCGGATCAAATCCATAGCCCAGCGTGTCGAGTCTATGCTTGGGTATAAGCATAAAAGCGCCACGAACCTGCTCGACTTCTTGGATTTGATGATCATCAAAAAAGGGATAGGATAAATGAGGTATTACGGAACTAATAAACGGCCTGCACCGAAAAAATGAGGCTATATAATGTTTTAATAGAGGGAGCCGGACTGGCCGAAGCATCGCATGGGGATGTCCTGTATGATCGATTAATTGACATGTAGCAATACCAAGATCCGGGACAGTATCAGCCCAGGCGAGTAGATCATCTAATGAACCACGCTCTATCTGCATATCAGGATTAAAAAAAAGGATGTATCTGCCCTTAGCGCACTGTAGAGCAATGTTATTAGCTGCTGCAAAACCTAAATTACGACTATTTTTGATAAGGCGAACATGATTCAGGTATCCCGATTCAATACATTCCACCGTACCATCATCGGAGGCATTATCCACAATAATATGTTCATAAGAGCTTTTAAACAAATGAGTTACAATAGATAGAATGCAAGAATCAATGTATTTTACGGATCGATAGGTGACTGTGATAATCGTCAAATCCATACACTCACTCCTTAGGCAAGTTCATCGCACTTTTTATATAAAACTCTTTTTTTTATATTTACACAATCGATTTTAGCATCCCTTAGAAATCCTCTTGTCCGATAAAAGACAAGTTGCTAGACTACTGCACAATCATATACGGAGTCCGAATCATGTCTAAAATATGTCAAGTCACGGGTAAAAAACCTGTTACAGGAAACAGCTATGCTCTACGCGGTATCGCGAAAAAAAAGAAAGGGGTTGGTCTTAAAATCACAGGCAAAACTCGCCGTCGTTTTTTACCTAACCTTGTAAAAAAACGTTTTTGGTTTTCAGAAGAAAACCGCTTTGTTAAACTGCGTCTTGCGACCTCGGCTATGCGCACAATAGATAAACTAGGACTGAGCACTATTATCCGCCAATTACGTGCTGAAGGCCAAAAGATCTAATAATAAAGCAGCAGTTTCTGCTGCTTTATTTTCCAAACACTCCCTACTTCTACTCTGCTTTTTAGCATCCACTCTATTCTTTACTACACTTACCTATCGACACTCTCTTCCGACCTTACCCTGTAAAAAACAACCTCTTATTTTCTATGCAAATCAATGCAATGATGATCTAAAGAACGTCTACCTGCAAGCGCTGCAAAAAGCAAAATCTTCTCTCTTTCTTATTATTTACGGCCTAACAGATATAGATATTATTAAGGCACTCCAATCTAAAATACAAGAAGGGGTAGTGGTGAGGATTTTTTTTGATCCAGGAGGATCTAAGGGGATCGAGCAGCACTTCCCCCCTTCGATAGCCTTTCCAACAAAGTCTATAGGGTTGATGCATAAAAAAATTCTAGTCATCGATAAAAAACAAATCCTTCTAGGGTCTGCCAACCTCACAGAAACCTCTCTCAGACTACACGATAACCTATTGATCGGCTGCTATCATAAAGGGCTTGCCTATTTCTTGGAATCCTCCCTAGAAAACAGCTATTCTTTTCAAGTAGCCCATCAGCAGATCGAACTCTTTTCTCTACCTGAACCAGAACAAAAAGCCCTTTCTCAAGTACTCAAAGAACTAGCTAAAGCAGAAAAATCGATAAAAATCTGTATGTTCACCTTTACGCATGAAAAGCTTTATCAAGCTCTTATAGACGCTCGGAGCCGAGGAGTCTCAGTCGATATAGCCATCGACTATTACTCTGCGCGAGGGGCAAGTAAAAACATCATCAAGAACTTATATAACGAGGGGATTACCCCTTATATTGGACCACCCGGTAAATTACTCCATCATAAATGGTGCCTGATTGATGACACAACACTGATTCTAGGATCGACGAACTGGACTGGATCTGCTTTTAAAAAAAATGATGATGTCCTTATTCTACTACCTAGCCTATCTCCTAAACAAACCTCTTTCATGCAAAAAATTTGGAAAGCCACACAAAAATCCTCCAAGCCCTATAAAATAGACTAAAGGATCGTAAGGACTCTAGCATTACACTCCCAACCCCCATCTCACCGTAGTTGCATCTTAATTTACCCTCTTTCTATATGAGTAAAAAAATGCATGCTCCGATTATATAGCCGAAAGAACACTATGTGAACCAAAATTTTTCTTGACGAAAGCTGTAATTAAGGTAGAAATGCAGACCAAAAGGGGCAGTGTCTTCTGCAGAAGAAGCCCTTACCAATTGAGTCTGCGATCATCGCACTGCATCTCCATAACATCCTTTTGCTTGGATCTATTTGCCTCGTCTGCTCTCTAACATCTCGTCCACTAACAGAACGTCCGGAATGAAGACAAGTAACATGAAAAATAAGATTTTAGCTGCTTGAAGCGACGACCCTTCAGTTCGATGCAAAAGGTGATGATACGTAGAAAAACCTGATTCACGCTCGAGCCCCATTGCCTGCACCGCCTCTGAAAAGGTCCTTTTGCCAGCAGATTTTGGAAAATAATACAGAAAAAGGGAGCAGAACTGCTAGAATTATAAATGATTGAGCGCTCTGTATCCTTTTTTTCTTGTCCAATCCTATAATCGACAAGCGTCAGCGAGTTGATTATAGGATTGGATAAAGTCGATGCACCCATTTTATGAGCACTTGCGAATATCAAAAATAAATACTATAGATAGATTATAAATACAAATTATGGGGCATTTGCAATGAACATTTTTTCTATTGCATTTACATTATTTCTACTGATGGACGCGATCGGAAACGTTCCCCTTTTTATTGCCCTCTTAAAAAATTTCGATCCGAAACAACAAAGAAAAATCATTTTACGAGAGCTTCTCATTGCCCTGGGAATCATTATACTTTTCGCAGTACTTGGAGAAATCTTCTTACTCTTTTTACGTATTGATCAGTATACGATTTCTATTACAGGAGGGATCATCTTATTTTTAATTGCGATTAAGATGATCTTTCCGACAGCTACATCTCATGATGAAATAAAAGAAACCCCGAACGAGCCCTTTATAGTCCCTTTAGCTACCCCTTTTATTGCAGGGCCAGCAGTGATTGCAGCCGTCATGCTCTATGCTAAAAGTGAACCCTTTATTATGACACTTACCGCGATTTTTATAGCCTGGATCTTTACAACCCTGATTTTAATGGGATCGAGTCATCTGCAAAAGATTTTAGGCCGTAAAGGGCTTATTGCCGGTGAACGGCTAATGGGACTTATACTTACACTACTTGCAGTACAAATGTTTTTAGAAGGCATTTCCTCTTATGTCAATTCTTCTTCCTATACCTCAAGCCCTTTTTAATTCATGCGTAATATCAAGCTAATCATCAGTTATAAAGGGACTCATTTTCTAGGGTGGCAGAAAACCCCTTACGGCCCAAGTATCGAAGGGGCCTTGGAAAAAGCGCTTGAACCCCTACTCCATACAAAACCCAGACTGCAAGCGGCAAGCCGCACAGATGCTGGCGTGCATGCAAAAGGCCAAGTGGTGAACTTCATCCTCAATAACCCCCTCATCGATTTATATAAATTACACAAAGGCCTCAATGCACTCCTCCCTCAAGAGATCTCTGTTTTATCTCTGGAAGAGGTAGAGAGCTCTTTTCATCCCACCATCGATAATATTGGAAAAGAGTACCGATATTTTATCTGTCACAACTCCTATCAGATCCCTTTTTACAAAGATTTTTCCTGGCATTTCCCCTATAGGATCGATCTAACTGCCATGCAGGGAGCCGCAATCCAGCTTGAGGGGCATAAAAATTTTGCCGTCTTTTGTAATGCAAGAGCGATTTTTACGCGCACGACTACCTGCACGATCGAGAGGATTGAAATTGACCGACTTGATCAGCAAAGAATCTGTATTACGCTAAGAGGAGACCGCTTTCTGTATAAAATGGTGCGCAATATCGTCGGTACGCTCGCTTATATAGGAGCGGCTAAGATTCCCCTATCTTCTTTAGAATCTATCTTAGAAGGACAAAAAAGGATGGCTGCAGGAGTCACCGCACCAGCACATGGCCTGGTACTACAGAATATATTTTTCTAGCCTAATGGATAACGATATCCAAGCGCTTCTAATTATATAGAAAATAAGCTAATTTCCTGCGGGGCAGAGGGCTTACGCAGTTCCTCAAGAGGATTAGATCCTTGAGCAGAGACTCTCCCCTTTTTTAGGGAGGCTTTTTGCTTTTTATCCTGCAAGGATGTCACAATATCCTGTAAAAAAAGAACCTCTTCTTCTAATTCGCAACAAGCTAAGTCGAGCTGGTTCAGATGGCTAATAAGACTTTTTTGATCATCACTTTCTTCCATGGACTGCTCTTGCTGCGCTTTTTTCATAGTTAAGAGCTGATTCTCTACTAAAAACAACTCTCGCCGGGTCCCGCTTAACACCACAGATTTTTCATCAAATTGCCGCCTGAGCTGTTTATACAGAGCCTCCCAATATAAAGACTGCTCTTGCGATGCCATCGAGACCAGCTCGGCAGAAGCAGGCTCTTTCTCTATCGTAGCTTTTACCTCCTGCAACTCTAGAACAAGCTGAGCATGAGTTAGATTTCTTTCTTCTAACTCCACTTGCAATAGGGAAAAATCATCAAGGAATTGTTTCTGCCTCGCCTCCCTATCCTGACGCATGAGATCAAGCTCTTGCTGGAGCTGTTGCACAGCATTCTCTGATAACTGCTTTCCCTCCAGATAGAGCGCGCACTTATTCTCTGCTTGCTCATAATGCAATAGGAGTTCTTTGTACTCCCTGCCCCTCTCTTCCTTAAGCACACTCAATTCTTTCCACGCTAAATGTAAATGATGTCTATGTGAGCTTACTTGCGTTTGCAAGTCTTGGATAAGAGACCCAAACTCTATGACCTGTCTTTCCTGCTTTTTCTTCTCTTCTTTCACAACTTCCTGAGAAGCAGAGGCTGTTTTTTGGAGGTCTACATTTTTTGTAAATAATGAGCTGACAATCCCCTCAAGTTCCCTAACCTTTTGATGGTATTGTTCACCACATAAGGTAGAAAGCCACCAGCTGACTAAAGAAGAAGCAAAAAATAATAGATGCATGTGATTTTGGAGCAGATCAGGATATTGCAAAATCAGAAACGTGCCCCAAGAGGCCGCTGCCATAAAAAATCCAATCGGCCCAAAGAGGTGGGAGATAAATAGGCCAATTCCTGTGCCTATGGCAATCGAGATAGGAAGAACTTGCAGGAGATAGCTCGCACAGGCCGCTTGCACACAAAAAGGAGCAAGCATAGGAAGCGATGCATGCGCTAGGGAGGAAAGTTTTTGATTAAGACCCACCAATCTATCGCTCTGCATAACATAGCCTTTGGTTTCATGTTATTCACCTAAATGGGCTAAAATTCGCGCCATTGTCAGAAAGCCTTGCTTGAAACGGTCTAATCCAAAATGCTCATTGGGAGAGTGAAAATCATCACTGGATAAGGACGTTCCAAAAAGAGCTACCTCAGCGCCGGAGACTTCTGCAAGGCTTGTTACAATCGGAACAGAGGCTCCACATAAAGTGAATTCAGGATCTATTCCGAACACATCCTTTTGGCTTTTTGCGATGATTTGAACGATCTTCGCATCAGGGCTTGTGCAAAATGCCTCGGCACTATGGTGTGCTGTTAATTGGACATCAATACCTGAAGCGATATTTTTTTGTAAAAAAAATCTTATTATATTTTCGATTCTTTCTGGATTTTGCCCGGAAATGAGCCGACAAGAAATTTTTGCATATGCCTTAGCAGGGATGACGGTTTTAAAGCCAGCACCTGTGTACCCACCCCATAGCCCATTAATTTCAAGGGCTGGGCGCAGCCAATTAGATTCTTTGATACTCCGATCTTTTTCATTACAAAACGCTTTTACCCCGAAATCTTTAACATATGCTGGCTTATCAAAGATAAAACTGATTTTCTGCAATTCTTGCGCAGAAAATGGGATCATATCATCATAGAAGTGATCGATTGCGATTGTGCCATTCTCATCCCACATTTTAGCAAAAACCTCACACAGTGCTCGCAAAGGATTTAAGGCGATGCCGCCATGGATACCAGAATGAAGGTCTTGCCTTGCATTTTGACATTCTACATTAAATGTCGCAATACCGCGCATGCCAAGGGTAATACCGGGTTGGCTTTCTCGTGGCATATCAAAATCTACAACAAGAACATAGTCTGCTTTGAGCTGATCTTTTTTCTCTGCAAGGGTAATAGCGGTACCAGCCCCCCCGGACTCCTCTTCTCCTTCAATAAACAGTTTAATATTTACCGGATGATCTTTACTGAGCTCTAATACCGCTTTAAGGGCGATAATGCTTGCAAAACACTGCCCTTTATTATCAGAGGCTCCACGTGCATAGACCTTGCCATCTTGTATTTTGGGCTCGAAAGGATCACTATCCCAAAGCTCTAAAGGGTCAACGGGCTGTACATCGTAATGTTGATAAATCAAGACCGTCGGCTTATCTGCCCCGACCTGATGCTCTGCAAAAACAACAGGAAGACCTGGGTTTTCCCAAAGTGTGGCCTGCATACCGATATGATGGAGATAGTCTACAAGAAACCCCGCAGTATCACGACAGTCTTTATGGAAAACGGGATCTGTACTAATCCCTTTAAAACGGAGGAATGTAAAAAAGTCATCGATGATTTGCGTTTGATTTTTGTCATACCAATTCTGCAAATTTGCTATACTTAGCTTCATGAATCCCTCTTATTGCATAGTTATGAAGAATGCGATTTTAATGCTTCTTTCTCTTCTATCATCGCAGAAGCACCTTCAATCAAATAGGTTGCAAGAGTTGGATCCCCTTCATAGGTCATTTCCACCTGCATCTTACCTACTTTGGACGGTTTACCGCAGGTGATTAAAATATAACATTCATTGTGCTCAGAGAGAAAGCGGGTCAGATTCGATAAAGCCACCTGGTTTCTCTTATTGGTATGATGCGATACTTTTTATTCTTGAAAATGAGCAGAGCTATTTTCGTTACAATCCATGAAAAAAACCACCTTGCTTGATATGCTTTGCGTATGAATAAATAACGGGTAGATACATGACAGGAAAGTAGATTAATATGCAACGAAAGAGTGGATAAAACCAAATAATGAGACCTTGACAGGATCCAATCCTCCAGATACCCTATAGCGCATCGAACTAAAGGAGCCTTTTATGGCAATCGCTAAAAGAATTTTCTTATTTCTTGCTATCAACTTTCTGGTTGTCATAACGGTATCTAGCCTCTTAAGTCTTTTTAATGTCCGACCGTATTTAAATGCCTATGGGATGGATTACAAGTCCCTGATGATTTTCTGTTTACTCTGGGGTATGGCAGGGGCTGCTATTTCGCTGTCACTATCTAGACTTATGGCTAAATGGATGATGGGAGTGCAAATTATCGACGCAAATACTAGGGACGCTCAACTAAAATCCCTTGTTACTACAGTCCATGAAATGGCCCGTGCTGCCCACTTAACCCATATGCCTGAAGTAGGCGTTTTCTCGTCGAACGAACCGAATGCTTTTGCAACAGGACCCACAAAAAAACGATCCCTTGTAGCTGTCTCAACAGGATTGTTACAAAGAATGTCTCACAAAGAACTCGAGGGAGTGATCGCCCATGAAATTTCCCATATTGAAAATGGGGATATGGTCACGATGACATTGATTCAAGGTATTGTGAATGCCTTTGTTATGTTTATGGCAAGAGCCCTTGCCTTTGCCTTTTCCGGCCTTGGCAATAAAAAGCAAAACTCTTCATCAAGCGGCTCTTATGCAGGCTATACTCTACTGGTTTTTGTATTTGAAATTGCCTTTATGATCTTAGGATCCCTTGTTGTCGCACGCTTTTCCAGGATAAGAGAATTTCGCGCTGACAAAGGGGGGGCGGCCCTTGCTGGTAAACAGAATATGATTGCGGCTTTAGAATCCCTACGCTCAATGCAAAAAATGAGAGATCCACGAGTGGATAAACCCTCCTTTGAAGCGATGAAGATCTCTACACCAAAGAAAGCAGGATGGATGATGCTCTTTGCCTCACATCCACCCCTAGAAGAGAGAATCCTAAAATTAAAACAAGAGATCTAAGAGATCTCTACGTATCTATTACTCTAGAAAGTAGAGCTGTCGCATGATCTAACAAAGTAAGTTTCTCACTCTCTTCCATTACATAGACTTGATGAGGATGGATAATCTCACATAAATTTCTCAGACTCTCACATTTCAATACAATAAAATCCACTTCAGCAAGAGAGGAAAGGAGCGAGACAAACTCTTCATCGGGACCGCTATCCATTACATAGACAATCAACTTCATTTCATAATCACGGCTTGCAAGCTTTCTAATGCTTCTAAAAAGAGCAGTCGTCATCCCTTGCCGGCTATCAAGACCGAGCACGACATAACGCTTGCCTTTCAATGCCTGCTGCAAAGCAAAGAGATGCTCTTCATCAAAGATCTTATTATCTACATCATACTCTAACAATCTTTCTGACATATCCGATAAATTAATACGCGCGCAGCCAAGCTTTTCAATGGCCATTCCAGCTGCAATATTGGCAAGCTGAGCTGCATACTTAATATCTAACATATTAGCGACCGCTACACTAATCATCGCAAGGACTGTATCGCCAGCTCCCGTAACATCTTTTACTTCTTTGGATTGCACCGGAAAATCAAAAGAGGCGCCTGATTGCATAAATAAAGAAATCCCTGCTTCAGATCGAGTAATTAGCAGCATTTCAGCCTGACTCTTCTGGAGTAAAGAGGCAGCAACCTGATCCAGAGAAGCTCCCGGAGGCAGTTTAGCAGCAGCAATGGCTTCAGAAAGATTAGGTTTAATGATTGTTGCCCCTAAGTATTTGGAAAAATCATCCCCTTTAGGATCGATAATAATCGGACGGCCTTTCTCTTTAGCATAAGAGATAAGAAAGCTTAGCAAACTCTTAGAGAGCAAACCTTTGCCATAGTCAGAAATGGCTACGACCTGAACCTTATCAATCACCTCTTTTAATAACACCTTAACCTGCTCTTCCATCTCATCAGGCAGGGCAGAGATATTTTCAAAATCAACACGCAAAATCTGCTGAGAGTCGGCAATCAGACGATTTTTAACAGGCGTTTTAAACCCCTTTTGCGCAATGATCCCTTCGGTGTTAATCCCTTCTTTATCCAGTTCCTCTCGTAAATGATCCCCCGCATTATCAAACCCGACCCTACCAATGGCAAACACCTTAGCGCCGAGAGAAACTAAATTTAAGGCGACATTTCCCGCTCCGCCTGGAAGGCTCTCTTCTTTTTCCACATGAAGGATCGATACAGGAGCCTCGGGAGAAATCCGTTTTATTTTTCCGGTTGTATACGTATCTAGCATAAAATCGCCTACGACTAAAACCTTGACAGGAGCGAACCGGCTGAGCATTCCAATTAATTTTACTTTAGGCTTTACCATCTGATATCTCGGAGTAAATGATTTTGCAAATAATCATAGACAGCCTCTTCTATAGTATACTCACAGATGGGCTGCTGAGGTAAAAACCCAAATGCCTGCCGAAACTTATACATGTCTGCACAGGTATAATTTTGATATTGATTTCTAAGACCTTCTGGCATATCTACATATTGAATTTGGACAGGCTTATTGATCGCCTTAAAGAGGGCGCCGGCTAACCGATTCCAGCTTGTCGTATGTCCAGAACCTATGTTAAAAATACCTCCTATTTTCTGATCTAAAAAGCCACAAGTCATACGAGCGACATCTTTTACATAGATAAAGTCCCTACATTGCTCACCATCGGCAAAGCGCGTGGGCTCTGAGGATCGGTAGAGCTGAATACTCCCCTTCTGTTCGATCGTTGGCAGCATTTTATAGACCATTGAAGACATTCTTCCTTTGTGATTTTCATTAGGTCCAAAGACATTAAAGTATTTTAGACCCACGACCTGATCAAGAACCCCCTGCTGCTTAGCCCACAGGTCAAATAGGTGTTTAGAAAACCCATATAGATTTAAAGCTTTGAACTGCTCGAGACTATCATGATTATCGGAAAAGCCGAGTGTCCCATCACCATAGGTTGCAGCTGATGAAGCATAGATAAATCGAATGCCATGATCGAGGGCAAAGTCAGCAAGCTCCACGGAATAGCGGTAATTATTTTCCATGAGGTAATCCCCATCTAACTCCATTGTATCTGAGCACGCCCCTAGATGAATGATGGCACTGATTTCAGACTCTCTATCGATGAGCCAATCCCTTAATTGATGCTTAGAGATAAAATCTACAAACTGTTTGTTTTGTAAATTTTTCCATTTGTCCGTTTCTTGAATATCATCTACTAAAAGAAGATTGGTATAGCCTTTATCATTTAAATAACGGACGATACACGAACCGATAAAACCTGCAGCTCCCGTGATGACAATCACTTTGGCATCATACATTTTTGGACTCATAAGATTGCTCGTTGGTGAAAAACCTACGATACCAAATTCCCCTCTATTCATACCAGCCTGTATGTGTTCTTTGAATAAATCGTACTTTTTTCACAAGGCAATCTGCAAAGGAAAAGGTATGGGGTATGCCGAGACAGAAAAATGCGGTGCCGCTACCAGACAAAAGAACGTGGGAAAAACCAGCGGCTATTAGTCTATCTTTTAATCGTTGCAACGAAGGCAACAAACTACAGGCTGGGATCTCAAGATCATTATAAAAAGGACCTTGCTCTATGCTAAAGGTCTTAAGGCTTATTTGAGGATCCCTTTGGATAAAATCTTGTGGATTACAGTGTCGATATACAAGAGGGGTTGGTAGATTCTCTGAGGGCTTTATAATGGTGACCTCCCCTTCGATAGAAGGAAGAGCCTCTTTTATAAAAACCTCTCCTTTACCTGTACAATATGCGGTCCCAGGAGAAAAGAAAAAAGGAACATCACAACCCAAAGCAGAGGACCACGAAGACAAATCTTTCTCATCCACTTTGGATCCAAAGAGTGCATTTAATCCCCATAAAACCGTTGCGGCGTTGCCGCTACCCCCACCAAGACCTGCTTGCATGGGAATCCGTTTGATTAAATGGATATGGACGGGGCTAAAAAAACCCGTTTTCTGAAAGAATAGATCTGCTGCTTTACAAACTAGATTAGAAGGATCATGGTTTAAGCTGGGATCAGTCGAAGTTATAGAATGGATCGCACTTTTACGAATACAAATCGTATCGAACAAGGAGATCGCCTGATAGAGGGAGGCTATCTCATGAAACCCATCAAGCCTCTTAAAGAGTACCCTGAAAAATAAATTGACTTTCGCAGGGGATGAGAGAATGAGATCAAAGGACGAGCTGTTATGCTCGCCCTTTGGATCGATAAAGGGCTCTTTACTACGCATCTTCTGGAGAGATCTCTTCGAAGATAGCAGTCTCTGCTTTCTTAGGAAGAGGTCTGTCACTTTCAATATGCAGAAATAATACAGCAGGCACCCCTTCTTTCAGCCGGAGCTGAATTTCCTGAAGACCAATCTGCCTGATAGGCTGAGGAAGCATAATGTTCTTACGATCGATCTGAATCCCTTCTTTTTCAAGAAGCTTGACAATATCGGTAGAGCCAACAGATCCGTACATATGACCGTCAGGATCCACCTTGACCACCATAGATAGCTCCATTGACTGAATACGGTCAGCAAGAATCAGAGATTCCTCTGTATCGACTTTAGATTGTTGATCTCGTTCTTCTTTCAACTTAGCTTGAAGCTTTAAAGTATACTTATCAGCGACAACAGCTTTTTTTTGAGGAAGAAGAAAATTTCTTGCAAAACCGGGACGTACTGTTACTAGATCACCGCTTCTGCCGACGTTATCCACATCGCTTAATAATAATAATTGATTTTGCATAGCTTAATACTCCGCTTGGCTTTATTCTTCAGATACGAAAGGCAACAGACCCATATGTCTCGCTCTTTTAATCGCAACACAGAGAACTCTCTGGTGATTAAAGGTGACTCCTGTAATACGTCTAGGAAGAATTTTACCCCGTTCAGTAATAAACTTGGACAGTGTATCGATATCTTTGTAATCGATATGGCTCATACCCGCTGCAGTAAACGGACACTGCTTGCGTTTTTTAGAAAATAATGTCTCGCCTGGACCTTTTTTATTATACATGTGTGTCTCCTTGGCCTTAAATAACTAATGTGGGGAATTCAATTTTTTCTGGCACCTTTTCGACTCTAAGAGTTAAAAATCGAATGAGATCTTCATTAAGGTGGTAATCTCTCCACATCTCTGGCATTACAGAACCAGGAACTGAAAAATAGATCAGGTAGTAATGTCCTTCTCTTTTGTTTTCCATCTCATACGCCATTTTACGACGTCCTTGATCGAAAATTTTATGTATTTCTCCACTTCTTTTTGTCATGCCTGTTGTGATCTTATCTAATGCCTTTTGACGAGCATCATCACTAAGCGTGGCGCTGAGAATATACATCCCTTCATACAGGTGATTTATTTGTTGTTTTGCCATCTAGTTATTCTCCTACATTTGATTCAGGTTTTTTTTCTTCCTGATGGCCATTAGCTATTTGCATGGCCTTTACAATCCCTTCTTTGATCCACACTTCAACTGCGGCTACAGCTTTGTCAAAAAGATAAGGCAACTGCTTTATCTCTTCTTCACTGAATCGTGATAACACATAGTCCGCAAGTGCGCCATGAGTTCTATCACCCACACCGACCCTCATCCTTGGAAAGATTTGAGATCCTAAGTGAGCCTCTATACTCTTTAATCCATTATGTCCTCCACTGCTACCGCTGGGTTTAATCCTCAGGGCTTTGAAAGGAAGACTAATATCATCAGAGATGACCATGATGTTGTTTGTAGAGACTTTAAAATAATCAACTACAACTCGCAGCGACTCCCCACTACTATTCATGTATGTCATTGGAAGCAGCAGCAACATCTTCTTTCCTTCAAAAACTCCCTGAGCCAGCCTGCCGTGGAGATTGGCTACAGTTTTAAAAACCCATCCTCTTTTTCTTGCAAAGTCTTCAAGAAGATGAAATCCGATATTATGGCGAGTTTGCTCATAGGCACTACCCGGATTTCCAAGACCAACTAGCAAATAAAAAGAAGATGCTTCTTTCACAATCATTAACGTTTAGCAATTACCACAACAACTTCATCTAATTTTGCTATCGCTTTAACACCAGTGGGCATTGCGATATCAGCAATACGACGTGTTTGTCTCATGCTCAGATCTCTAATATCCACCTCAAATTTGACGGGGATGTCATTAGAGTTACACTCTACTTGCACGTAACGGATGACTTGTCGTAGAAAACCACCTAGCTTAATCCCTGAGCATTCGGCAATACCGGTGCACTCAACTGGAACTTTCACTTTGACATTTACGCCATCGACAAGCTCTACAAAGTCAAGATGCAGTACTTGATAAGTCGTTGGATGGTATTGAATATCTTTTACAATGGCTCTTACTTCAGCACCTGAGTGAAAAAGAGTAAAGACCGTTGTAGCAAGTCTTCCTTGAAGAACACTTCTTAAACAAGTGGCAAACTCAGTCCCATTGATGGTAATTAATTCTGTCGGACGAGTAGAAGAGTAAAGGATTGAAGGAATATTACCTTCACGACGGATCACCTTCACTTCCGCTTTTTTCTCGCCTAATCTTTTCATCATATTTAATTTCATAGTACTTCCCCCTTCAGCCAGGAAACGAAAAACGGTATTAATAAATAACTTAAAATCATCTGTAGCCACACCCTGAGTGGGCTAAGAGTCTATTGCAATCTACATATGAAACAGGGAGGATATGGACGTGGCGTCTGCAATAGATTTTATTGCTTGACCAAATAGACCTGCTACTGAAACAACCTGTACCCGCTCCCTAGCAATACTAGGATTTAAAGGCACTGTGTCGCACACTAGCAATTTCTCAATCGCACTTTCCTCAAACGCCTTGCCAAGCATTAATCCATGCGTCACAGCAGCAAAAATTCGTTTTGCCCCTGCTTTTTGACACACAAAAGATGCATTCTTAAGCGTCCCGCCAGTCGAACACATATCATCGATCATAAGAACATTTTTGTTCTTAACATCACCGATAAGCGCATTATTTTCGACTGTATCTGCGTTAATTCGATGCTTATCTATTATGGCGAGGTCTACTTGAAGAAGAGCGGAAAATGCTTTTGCAATTCTAATACTTCCCACATCGGGAGCCACGACTACATAGTCTTGCAACCCCATTTGCAAAATCTCTTTAACAAGAACAGGTCTTGCATAAAGATGATCTACAGGAATATCGAAAAAACCTTGCACCTGTTCTGCATGAAGATCCATTGTCAACACGCGATTGGCACCAGCCTTTTCTATTAAATTCGCAACAAGCTTCGCCGTAATCGGCACCCTGCCCTTATCCTTACGATCTTGCCGTGCATACCCAAAATAAGGAATGACAGCGGTAACAGATCGCGCAGACGATCGCTTTAAAGCATCGATAATTATTAACAATTCCAGGAGATAGGAGTTGGGACGGTGTGCGATGGTTTGCAGGACAAACACATCCCGACCTCGGACATTCTCATTAATTTGAATGCCTATCTCGCCGTCTGGAAATGTTTCAATCTTAATCTTACCGAGCTGCACGCCAAGATTTTTTGCTATTCGACTTCCCAACTCAGGGTGAGAGGTTCCGGCGAATAACAAAAATGAATTCTCAACGAGCATTAACTGACTCAATGTTTAATTGTTTGGGGTGAAAGGATTCGAACCTCTGAATGGCGGTACCAAAAACCGCTGCCTTACCACTTGGCGACACCCCATCAACATTCGTTAAAATGCAGAAAGCAATATGCTAAGGATTTAAGGATTAAATTGCAACAGAAGCTTTAAATAAAACTTGCCTACCTCTTTTCAACCGGTACAAAAAACCATTAAAGCTTTGATTGTAAAGGATATACAAATTGCCAAACTGACCGCAATACTTCGTTATACGACGTGTCACAACACACCACTTACTTGATTCCATACTGAGCACTAAACATTTGATTGATAACCCAAGTTTGCTATGTTGGATTTTTACATAGCATTTATCAAGAGGTCCTTATTCTATGCACATCATCCATTTAAGCTCAGAGCTATCTCCTGCCGCTAAAGTAGGCGGCCTCGGAGATGTGGTCCACAGCCTATCTATAGCTCTTATTAAACAGGGGCACGAAGTAGAGGTCATTCTACCTAAATACGACACCTTTGACTATGCTCTAGCTCGAAACCTTCAAGTCCACTACCGCAACCTAATCTCTTATGATGGAGCAAACACCTACAATAACACGATCTGGTCCTGCGAGGTAGATGGGATTCGAGTGTTATTAATAGAGCCACATCACCCAAGCTATTTTTTTAGCAGAGGTATGATATATGGGTGCTCAGACGACATAGATCGCTTTTTATATTTCACTCGTACGGCCATGGAATTTATCTTTAAATCGAGACGAAAACCAGACGCCCTCCATCTACATGACTGGCCGGTCTCTATCGCTTCAACGCTGCAAAAAGATATGTACATACATCTTGGGTTAGAAATAGGAGGCACGCTACTCACCCTCCATAATGTAGAACACCAAGGGCAATGCAGACTGGACCAAATAGGAAGAATCGGATTAGATCCGACAAAATATACCCTCCAAAAAAACCCTGTAGAATCTATCAACCTACTCCAACAAGGCATTATCGATGCCACGGTGGTCAGTACGGTCTCTCCAAGCTATCGAAAAGAAATCATGACCCAAGAAGGGGGACATGGGCTGGGTCCTACCCTTAAAAAGCATCAGCAAAAAATCAAAGGGATTTTAAATGGGATCGACTATAACTACTGGGACCCCAAAATAGACCCCCATCTACAGCACCATTTTAGCACTCACTCCATTAATACCGTTAAAAAAACAGAAGTGGTATTAACTGCAAAAGGGGAAAGCAAAAAGCATCTGCAAAAACTTTTACATCTACGAGCTCACGAAGGACCTTTAATCGGATGCATCACACGCCTCGTCCCACAAAAAGGACCCCAACTTATAGCTGCAGCAATCAGAGAAACCTTAAAACAAAATGGTCAATTTATTCTCCTTGGGTCCGAAGGATCAGAAGAGCTCAAAAACCTCTTTCTTCTACTACAACAGGAATTTGCAGAAACCAAAGACTTTGCCCTCGTTTTAGAAAGAAGTGAACCACTGGCTCATCTCACATTTGCAGGAGCGGACATGATCATAGTTCCCTCGCTTTTTGAACCATGTGGACTTACACAAATGATTGCATTACGTTATGGAAGTATCCCGATTGTTAGAAGAACAGGAGGTTTAGCTGACACGGTCTTTGATATCGATGAATCGAAAATAGAAGAAGAACAAAGGAATGGGTTCACCTTTCTCGAGCCGTCCACAAAAAGCATGAACGAGGTCATGGAAAGAGCTATTAACACCTATAAAAACCGAAAAGATCTATGGATTACTCTCATTCAAAACGCTCTACGTTGCGACCATAGCTGGAATCACTCGATGGACGAGTACCTCACCTACTATAAGCAACTAAGCACGCTTAAACATAAACAGAATAAAGGGTTAGCAACTAGTGCAAAAAACCCGAGAAAAGCTTGAAAACGGCATATCTTTTGCCGTTGCAGAAACCGACTATTTTGGAAAACGCATCGCTAAACACACGGCTACAATATTCCTACAAATCCACCTAATAAGGAAGAGATCTCGATAGATATACCACCCGTAGGAACAGATCAAGAAGGAATTCTTAGGTGTGCTAATAAGCTCTTTGAGGAGTGGATACAACCGGCTAGGAAGACATTAATTCAGGGACTTGTCTAGTTTTTTAAGGAGAGGATCTCTAAAGCGTCCTAAGGATGATCAGGAAGTCCAATCGCCTTTCGAATATAGGATCTATTAGCGATAATATACTCACATCCAGAATACACTGCATAGATAGCTGCCACAGTTACGCTATAAAAACTAAT
>CAMDPQ010000020.1 GCA_945905275.1 Chlamydia trachomatis | reverse complement strand
CTGGACCTGTCTATTACCATCCTATTGGGAAAAAGTGGTTCACAATGGGCGGCTCCATTGCAGAAGATCAGTATGCAAGTCAGGATTCTTGGAACAAACTCATTGAGTTTTTTGACAAAACCCTCAAGCCTCAACAATAAATTAAGCCGCTATTGATTTAAAAACAGAAGAAATCCTCATGCAAAAAAGAGACCGAATATCCAAAGCTGAAATAGAGCCATTACTGTCTTATATGAACAACGTAGACGTCAAACTACAACAAGCTTGCGGGCCAACAGTAGCGGTCGAATTACGCATGCGGTTAATTGGCCAGTTTTCTCAATCAGTAAGAGATAGAGTCAAAGAACTCATCCAAGAATGGAAAGCTAAAAACCCAAAATCCAAGAAAAAGCCTTCTGACAAATATTGGGAGTGCGATTTGTGCTTCTTAGATCAGGCTATAGCAGACATCTTTCAAAGCTCTATTTCCGCCAAAGAATGTGAGGTTCTTTTAGAATTCCGTGACCTTAGAAATAGTTTACTTCATGCTGATTTCATCGCTCTTATGACTTCCCTTAAAATTCCCCCAACGGGAAGACAGCTCTTATCTCCTAATGGAGACAGGAATATTCTTTCTTCTGGAGATATCGAAGAAGCTATTAAAAGCGTGGACAGAAATCGAGGACTTTCAACGATCCAGCAAAAAGCACGCGAAGTGATCACTATTCTAGACAATCTTTTAAGGCTAGCAGCTATTTGAAAATTTTCTTCAAGCGAAAAAACAACTCATCATTGCTCATACTGTTCCACCTCTTTTTTACGCTGGGTCTTTTTGCTTTTGGATGAATTAAGGTGTCTAATTATCAATTCGTTCTGAAAATATGTGACTGGGATATATCTTATTATTTCATAAAAAACCTTGGACACCAAAACTGTAAAAACCCCAGCAGAAAAGCTGTGTAATAACCATTTTGTAATCAAACCGACTACTAAACATGATATACAAAAACCTATCGATCCACTAAGCCATCTTTTCCATCTTGGGGTGAGTATTTTAATGAGTATTTGAATGCGACTCCCATATCCTAATTCCATGGCTTTTCCCAAAGGAATATCAGATGGATCGTCTATCCCACCAAAATCCTTAAGCATCCGAATAAGCAGCTTTTTTTCCTTCTTGGTCAGCTCATCTTTCAATGAAAAACAAAGACTAGTATCCGAAGTTAAGATTTGCAGCAGAACATCTTCATGCCATTTTGCAAGAATTTTTTCTTCTTGGTAATCAGCTAAAGCTTCCCTTAGCTGCTCATATTTTTTAGTAAACCTCAGAATTTCCCCCTTTTCTTTCAACGGAAACAAGACTTATAAGGCCAATCCCCGTCATGACGCCGAAAGCAATAGTCGAGGCCACATTCCAGTCAATCTCAGGTAACATCTTGCCTATTCCTTGCCCTTATGGTTTTTTGCTTCATAGATGGCCTTGGTTACAGTAAAGGACAGTTGATAGACAGTGAGTTTTAACAAACGCCAAATGGTATAAATTGCCGCTAATACAACAAGCGTTAACCAAGATATCTCGTACCATTCCAAATTTTCGTTTTGGGTTTGAGGTAATTCAACAAATGTCGACAAGACCCAACAAATTGCGAAAAGAATGACCACCATACAAACAACAATATTTCCTAAAGCTCTTACTACACGCTTCATAATTATTAATTCCCTTAAAAATCCTTAGTAAGGATGCCACATAAACGTTAAAACATCAAACCATTAAATGGTGATAATAGTTTGACTTTTTTGAATCGCAGTGGCAATCTAACAAGTTAACTAGAATTTAGGATCGATCATGCCCACAAAAGACGTTGAAACGCCAAAGAAAGCCAAAACTACCGTTTATATGACGGAAGAAGAGGAAACCCTTCTAAATGAACTCTTTATTAAACGACTTAGGGAGCGAAGAAAGACGGATAAATCAGCTCTCTTATGTGAAGGCATAAAACTTCTTTTTGAAAAAGAAATTGGGCAAAAGCAAGACTACAAACATGAGCAGTAAAAAACATTTTTCAGGAGCAAGCCATTACTTCATTTTAGAAGGAGAGGCTCGATTCATGTTAGAACACTTGGGTTCGGAAGACGCTCTAATCGGAGAGCGTATTGAATTTAAAGAAAAGTTAATTAACGATTTAGTTGTAAGAGTGGCAGATGCTGACCTTAAAATTAATTTATTGTTAGAAATAAAAGAAAAACACGAAGAAGAAAAAAGAAAATACCTATCAGCAGAGGTGTCTCTTGAATGCTGTCTTCTAGATGATGCCGTAAAAACGAATGTATTAGAAATGGCGGAGATTCTCGCTGAATTTCTTAACAGGCTACGCACAAAAATTCCAGCCCACTGTCATTTGTTTAGAAAATCAAAAAAAATTCTATCCATAGCCAATGAAGTGACTCAAAAAACATATGTTCAATCTAGGTCCTTTCTATTTCCTGAGGCAGATGACGTTAAAAGCAATGGAAAGGTAAAAGATAGTTATTTTCACCCAATAGCTGATCGACTGCAGACTATAGGAAACCCAATCTTGAAATTCAGAGACAGGGTTCTGGCTCATAAATATGATAAAAACAGATTTATCACTCATCTGTCCTTTGAGCAGTATTGCGAAATCAGGGAGGCTTTTAAGAGCACCCTCAATGCCCTGGCAATAGTCGGAACGTTATCGACTAATGACTGGTGTATGACAAGATCACCAATAGAGATCGAAAGAACTATTAAATGGCTAACTGACGGTCTTATGGCAGCTGCACCGCCTATTCGCAGAAACGCGAGCACGGAGCCTACTTAATAATCCTAGACGCGGTGCAAAAAAGGTGCAGTGCCCTGCCAATCCATCCGATATTAACCGATAGAAACCAATAGACATTCCTTGCCTAAGTCATTATACTCGAGCTGATTTAGGTTGGTTGGTATCGGGTGAATCGGTGTTCCCCCTCCCTCATAACCCGTCGGTCCCTGGTTCAAGTCCAGGTTGCCCCATTTCTTTCTAAATCCTTCTTAGACAATGCACTAAGGGGATTTAGGAAGAGTTTAAAAGCACGGTTTAATCTCCTTCATCTTTCAAAATGGTGCACTTTTGGTGCACTACTCCACAACAACTGGCAAAAACAAGGCTCGAAAAATGAATGGTCATTTTCGGGAAAAGGTTTGCCGTTTTTCTATCAAATCTTTTCTCAACTGCACCAAAAGTGCACCATTTCGTTTCTAAAGCCCATTAAACATCATAAAACCAAGAGTGTTAAGGCAGAAATATCAGCAGATTGTTAATCCGATGTTGTGGATTTTCCTCTCGTAAAGTATGCTATTTGACCAATATGACAGGAGCGAGCAATTAAACTCGGTAAACTCGCAAACAAGGGTCTTAGCGCTGAAGAATGGAGAGAGTTACGAAAAAAATACGCGTAGAAAATTTTATCGTTTTTTGGTAACCTCGTTTAAGGCGTTTGGTAGCGATTCAGATCCTATACTTTTCTATGTGAAAAACCGAGTATTTAAAGTAATTTCTGCATTACAGGGTTTGATATTCATTTAGGTTCTGGATAAACTCCCTCAAACTAGAGCATATTAGTTTTATGAAAAAGCTGTTTTTACAGATCAATCAAGTCACGAAGACCTATTTTGATGGTCGCCGTATCATCAAAAAAGCCCTACAAGGAATTTCTCTCGATCTCTACCAGGGAGAAGTTCTTGGACTTCTCGGTGTCAATGGTGCAGGAAAAACAACACTTGTTTCGATTCTTGCTACCCTCCATCCACCCACAACTGGAGAAATTTTATGGAATGGGACTTCGATATATGATGCTCTCTTGCCTTTTCGTTCCGTGGTAGGCTACTGCCCGCAACATCCCAATATTGAAAAGGACTTTTCGTTAGGAGAAAGTTTGGTTGTTTCAGGACAGTGTTATGGGTTGAGCAAAAGGGAAGCGGAGGAAAGGAAAAAAGAGCTTGCTAAAGATTTTAATCTTGAACCCTATCTCGACTCAAATATCGATCAAGTCTCAGGTGGATATAAGCAACGATTTTTGATTGCACGTGCTCTGATGCATCGGCCGCAACTTGTCATCTTGGATGAGCCGACAGTAGGGCTTGATTCTCATATTCGACGAGAGTTGTGGGGTGTGATTTCCAGTTTGCGCAAACAGGGAATTACTGTCATTTTGACAACACATTATCTAGATGAAGCCGAAAAACTGTCCGATCGGATTTGCCTCATTCACGAAGGACTGGTACGGATCACAGACACTCCTGAAAACTTAAAAAAACAACATCAAAAAAATAGCCTCGAAGAGGTCTTTTTAAAGTTTATTGATGATCCCAATGCAGAAATTTTTAATGGTGGGGCTTAAAAATGAACAGTTGGCCCGTTTTCTTTCAATTAATCCGAAAGGATCTTACGGTTTTTAGGAGAAGTTTTTGGAAAAAGTTTGTCGATACCGCAATACTTTTCATCACAAACGTGTTGGCTTTTGGGTACTTTTTGCAACAAGAAGGAGCGCATGAAGGATATGCCGCTTTTTTTGTCGTGGGGGCAATCGCCAGTTTTGGATTTGTTGAAATTGTAGGTAAAGTTGGCATCCAACTTGCCGATATGGGGGGAGATCGGACCATTTTTCATACATTGGTCATGCCGATCCACTCAAGAATGGTTTTCTATTACATGGGAATTTCCTGGGCAATCACCTCTATTTTGATGTCGATGCTCCTTTTCCCTTTAGGAAAACTCCTGGTTTTTACGGAATGGAATCTAGCGGGGATCTCTTGGTGGCGCCTGGCTGTCATGTTCGTCACAGCTAATCTTTTTTTTGGCTGCTTTGCTCTATGGCTAACGGGGATTTTGAAGAATATGACAGATCTCAATCAGTTGTGGCTACGCTATATTGCACCCATGTGGATGTTTGGTGGATATGTTTATTCTTGGCAATCAGCATATGACTTAAGTCCTGTCGTTGGCTACATCAGTTTGATCAACCCGATGATCTATGTCATGGAAGGAATGCGAGCTGCCGCTCTTGGACAAGCAGGATATCTCCCCTTTTGGATGTCTATGCTCATGCTTTGGTTTTTTATCATTGCGTGTTCGCTACATGCAAACAGGCGTTTGAAGCAAAAGCTAGATTGTATATAGCGTAGACTATTAATAAAGAAGAGTATGCTGTTTTACCCAGTTCCCAGTCTCCATTCTTGGGTAGCCATTTTTTCAATAAAAGTAGCATCATGCGATACAGCCACGATAGCCCCTTCGAATTCAAGAAGAGCCTTTTCGAAGGCTTCTAACGTCATAAAATCTAAATGATTTGTCGGTTCATCCAATAAGAGAACATTGGGTTTTTCTAGAACAAGAGCCAGTAGCATCATCCTCTTTCTCTGCCCTGTGCTCAATGTAGAAAATGGACGTTTCAGGAGATCGGCACCTCCTAAGGCTGCTTTATGCAGTTCTCTCCTTAAATCTTCTTCAGAGAGTTGAAAGCTGCTTTCAAAATACTGAAGGGGTGTTTGATCCATGGGCAATCGCTCTACTTCTTGATCTAGAAAAGCGATTTTCACAGTAGGCGCTGATCGAATAGATCCTTCATCCGAGGGGAAGATCCCCGCAACGACTTTCAGAAGAGTCGTCTTTCCGCAGCCATTTGGCCCTGTAACAAGGATTCTGTCTCCTTTACAGATGCTCTTACAGAAGTCGGAAAATAAGACTTTATTTCCATATACCTTCCTCACATGCTCTAGTTCAATCGCAACAGAAGAAGCTAAAGGAGATTCGGTAAATTTGAGGCCTTTGATGCTTTTTGGTTTCGGATGAGAAAGAAGGTTGGATTCGATTTCTTCCATACGCCCCTTCAGCGCATCAAGCTTATGCTGCAGCGATTTCTGATGCTTCTCTCCTTTTCTGTCGTAGGCCATGATATTTCGGTCTTTCGGAGGAGTAGGCTTGGCTCTAGAAAAAGTAATTGCCTTGATTTTTTGCCTTAAGGTAGCTCTTTCCTCTTCTTGGACTTCATAGGCTTTTATCTGCCTTTCCAAAAGCCTCTCTTGTTCTGCAAGATAGAAATCATAACTTCCCCCATAGGGGGTAAGCTTACCATCTTTAATTTCGACAAGGCAATTGCAGACAGAATTTAAAAACTTGCGATCATGGGATACGATTATGCACGCTCCTTTCCTTTGCTTCAACGCTGCCTCCAGCCACTGAATCATCTCCTGATCCAAATGGTTGGTGGGTTCATCCAAAAGTAGCAGATCGGGGTTTTCGATCAATGCCTTGGCTAAGCTCATGCGCACACGCTGTCCACTGCTTAAGCGATCCATCGGGAGAGCTAATAGACTGCTCTCCAGTTTTAATCCATGCAAGACCTGCTCGATCGGAATCCTATGATAGCCGCCCAACCGTTCATATCTTTCATGCAGTTCAGCCCATTCTGTTAACCGACTAGGATCTTCAAGGCACAAAGCCATTTCTTTTTCCAGGCTTAGAAGAGAACTGCCTTCTATGAACTCCCGTGCAGAGATCGAAGGATCGGTTAAAATCACTTCCTGCGGAAGGAATCCGATGGAAAGTTCTGGAGCTCTACTGAAATCTGCGGAATCGGGTTGTACTGTTCCTGCTAGGATATGAAGCAGCGTTGTTTTCCCTGCACCATTTTCTCCAATCAGGGCAAAAAACTCCCCTTCATTGATCGAAAGCGAAACATCTTCGAAAAGAGGAAAAGAGCTGAAAGATTTAAAAAGGTGTGAAAATTGTACGAGGAGCCGAGACATAAGTTTAATCCTTGGGTTGTATTGGTTAACAAATGGGATTCAAACTTACATTCTCACTGGACTAAGCTCCTTCAACGGATTATTATTGACTTCATTATACCACAAAAGCTTGGGTTACTTCAAGTTTTTTATTGAGGTTTGATCCCTCAAAAACAACTTAAAATACTTACTGTTAATCTGATAGATCTTAGATCCTGGGCTCTACCAGGTTCATCTCGCCGAACTCCAAAGGACAGAACTCCCCTTACCAAACCCTCAAGCTAGCCAAGGTAGAATTTTGGTGCAAATTTGGTGCACTTCGGCCCAACAAGTCTCAACTTTTTACATCAAGCTACAACTTTCCGTTCTCTTTAAAGCTTTAACTTTGCTATGGTTATGAGCTGTCACTTGTTGTGATTGATTGTTCGATGAGGACTCATAACCCGTTGGTCCCTGGTTCAAGTCCAGGTTGCCCCACATTTCTTTAAGTAACTCTGAAACATTAACTTGTAATCAGAGGTGCTTATGCAAAATCCCCCAAATCAGTCACTTTCCCGCAGTTTTTCCGCAATGGCTCCAGCATGACCGCCATGTCTTATCTTTGTCTTTGGCTTCTTTTTCATACGCTCCATATTTATCTGAATGGAATACACCTTTGTAACCTTCCAGAAAATCTGTAAAGGTTTGGTGCTTTCTATTAGTAAAAAGTTGTTTCCGTCGTTGCTGTAAAAGCTCTAACAACAAGCCGGTAATCAAAACAGACCTTGAACGACCATTCTTCGTTCTTTCGAGCACAATCGTTCCTGTGGGTTCTCCCAACTGCATATTTCTCCATCCAAGCCCCATTATTTCGCCTTTTCGCATTCCCGTTCCCAGCGCAAGAGCAACTATCAAAAACAAGTCTTTCGATCCGCTCTCTTGGCATGCTTGCAAAAGCCTTTTCTGCTCCTCATCGGTTAATACCCGTTTTCTGCCCTGTGCCTGCTTGGGCTTTTCAATCTTAAAAATAGGATTCTCTCTCATCCACTCCCACTCTTTGACCGCCTTTGAAAAGACATGGGATAAACTGCTCAGATAGCGCACCACCGTTGTAGGAGAGCGGAGTTTTCCGCTTCTAACAAAGCCCGCAAGCAGCTCATCCCTTTTTTCTGCGATTATGCTAGGCCGCACTTGAGCTAACAGCAAATGCCCAAGTTCCTCCTTCCACCAAGTCAGGTGCCGAAGAACATTCTTGGCATTCCGTGGCTTCCCAGGCAGTATCCTCTCGATGTAGAGGTCGATCAGATCTGCAAGAGTATGTTTCGTTGCAGGATTTGTGAACTCATACCGATCATGTTCGATTGCCGATTCCATATCTCTCTTCCATTTTTTAGCGAGAGTCTTCGATCTAAATGACCTGTCGAAGCACTGACCACCCTTCATCCGGATGCGCACTCGATAGGTTTGGCAGTGCCTATGAGTTCTCACGATAATTCCTCTGAGATCATTTTCCGTCTTTTCCAAGCTTTCTTTCTGTTCCATGTTTGCTCCTATTGTTATAGCACGAGTTTAGTTGTAAACGATCGAATTCTATTGCAAACTGTTGGAACGAAAAATGGCGTCAGTGGAAAAAAATGCATTTTCTCTATAGAATTTCTCTCTTCAGTAAAGGAAGAAAAAGCTTGTAAGGGAACAAGAATGAAGACTTTGCCGCCATTTCTTAACGGAACGATTGATTGGCTATACAATGGAGCTGAACTTCACCCACTGACGGAAGAACACGTTAAATTTATTACAGAAAACCTTGACGTGCACTATTTATTGCGAGAAGAGTTTTCTAATAGAATAAAGAGCGAGATCTTTGACCCATTTGACATATTGAAACACAAGTTCGGAATACTTGTTGCTATTGCTCAAAACTTACCAAATATTCCAATCCAAAACGTTTCTCTTATTTTGTTATTTGAAGACTTGTGTAAATTTATTGCCATCTCACTTTCTGATATCACAGATAAAGCGTTATCCCTTGTTAACTCAATCACTTCTAAATACACATGCTTATTTAAAAAGACTCCTTTAAAGAAACTCGTAGACGCACAAAGCAATGCTGATCCGATTCGCAAAAGCGAATATTTAGCTTGCCTTAGTCGACATGAACAACTTTCAAAAGTGTTCTTTAAATTCGGTTTAAATGAACAGGGACAACCTCGCGCCGAAAATTTTGAAGAAATTAGAAATAACCTATTTGAGAAAAGAAAAATCATCAATGATTACAGAGATCGGGTTGCAGCTCATGTTGACCTCAAAAATCCAGCTTATCAACCAGAATGGAAAGACGTAAAACTCTATATTGACTTCCTCGAAGAAGTCATATCCAATCTCTACTTCCTTTCAACATATAGAAGTTATGGCCATCCCTTGGGAGGCGCAGGGATAAAAAGTAAGGAAACAATAGAATGGTTTTGCAAAGGGATAGGTCTCTAATAAAATGTGAGAGATCGTGCTTTTGAATAAACATAACGAATAGCACTTTGAACTGAAACCTTGGCTATCAAATGTCTAAGCTACGATCTGTTCATCTAATTCAACTGTTCAATATATATTGAACAGCTAAAAATATTGAACAGTCAAAACGCAGTAAGAGACTGAGGTTCAAGAATTGGATCTGCACGATCAAGCAAAGCAACGATGGTTTTTTCGGGAACGGGCTTGTAATCCCAGACCTCAACGGAAAGATTGAGTTGCCGACCAACCAGCTTATTTGGCCGCTTCTCGTGGACATGCCCGTGAAGTTGAAAATGAGAAGGGGCTGGATGGCTGGGGATGTGGATGAGCTCGACTTGATGCCGCCCCACTTTGATAAAAGCAGATTCTAACGTAAGCGAGAAGCCGATTTTGTGCATTTTAGCCGGAGAGCCATCATGATTGCCTCGGATACAAATCTTATTTCCATGCAGGCGTGCGCAAAGAGTAGTAAGAAAGTCAGTCGTACCTAACCCGAAATCACCCAGGAAAAAGACCGTATCCTGCGGCTCAACAAGAGTATTCCAGTTTTCAATGAGCCGTTCGTCCATTTCGTTAATCGATTGGAAGGGGCGTCCAGTGTAACGAATAATGTTGGTATCCCACATTCCGCACCCTTTTAGCTGCCAGCATAGATTTTTTCAAATTGGGGCCCCAAAATAGCCAATACATGGCTTCGAACAGGGTTCATGTTAAGAATGAGTTCCTCCATTCTTTTTTCCGTTTTAACAATCAAGAGATGCACTCCTTCAAAGAGTTGAAAAATCCAACGCATTGTAGGAGTCCGTGTTGCCTTCCCCAATTGATTCGGAACCGAAGATCTAGCTTCTTCCAAACGCTGCCGAAGATAACGCTGTGCGATCATGTAGACCAGTAAGCATAGACACATCACCATGGCTAGTGCAATGATGCGTTTCTGGCTCTTGAAAAACACAGCAGGAGTCATGAATGCCGGTTCTTTTAGAAAGCGAAAACCGCGTTCTACTGACTGTTGCCCCTTATAATTTTGCAAAAGCTCAAGGCTGGATAGCCGCTTTTCATCTAGCTCGTTGGTTGCAATGATGAATTTCCCCTTTGTCATTAAGATAGGATCGATTTTGGTCGCGTCTTCTTTGAGAGTCGTTTTGATCCGATGCCGATAGGTTACAGGCCCCCCTGCTTTAGACCTTCCTTTTCCCTCATGTACTTTTGTGGACTCGATTGTTATCTCATCTAAGGAGTGATACTTGAGTTTGTTGCCCCATCTCAATAATGCTTCTTTTGAATCGTTTTCGCAGTCAAAGTCAGTTCGAGCCAATCGATTCAGTTCAATCATCTTCTCTTCTTTTTCTCTTTGAATCTGCTTTTTCAACGTTTTTTCTTCGCGCAAGTATGCTTGTTCAGAGGATACAAGGAGCCACCGCTGCTTCACTTCTCCATATTCGTTCAGAAACTCCTTGCCCTGGTATCCAATTCCCAAATCTTCTAGAGAGCCTGCATACTGGAGGACTCTCTTTGCTTCCGTGAGTGTTTCCGGGACACGTGTGAGCCATTTCATGGATGATGATAAATCTTGAATCGTTGTTCGAGTGTACAGCGCACTATCTGCTACAAAATAGACAGGATCGCCATCTTGAATTTGTTCCCTTAGTTCTTTCAGTCGTTCTCGGAATAGCTCTTTGTCCGAACTATTCCCCGCTACTGTCTTTGCCAAGAGCGGAACATCTCCATCCTGGCTCGACATCAGGTAAATCATGAACTGCTTCAAATCAGGACGATGATCTTTCGAGTATCCAAATGTGACCAACCCTACTCCTTCATGATTATCGTACTCTCCATGGACTTGCATGCTCGTAGAATCCAAATGGCGAAATTTTCTGCATACCCCAAAACGGACAGCTGCTTGAGCGGCTATAGATGCAAAAAAAGGGTCGCATCCATACACAAAAAGTTGATCCAGCGTTCTTCTTAATCGATCATCGTTAATCGCGTTTTCGCAATCTTTCATCAAAAATCGATTCACAGCCCGTGATGAGAAGAATTGTGCTTCAAGATAGAGAGGCCTTGATGTAAAGCCAAGTCCATTGATGATCATCAGCTTGACGCATTCTCCATGAGAGAGTTTCATATTGGGGTCCGGTGGAATCATTTTATCAATCGTTTCCACGATTCCGATGTCATCACAAATTTGCGATACGATACCTAGGTGATCCAAATTCCTGCTGTGATATTTGTTGCTCATAATAGTCCCTCCAGTAAAATCGTTCGATTTTACTTAGGAAGTGCAAAAAATCTTTATTGAAATATCATGCCAGATCTTTTTTGGCCTAGTTTGACAAGATTAAAAATCCTTAAACTCTCTTTGCACCCTGCGGAGCAGGGTGCGGAATGTAGGTTGGTATGAGAAAAGTGGGTGTCGGATATGAACCATTTATTCATTTTTGCTTCCATGGGTTTCCGCTATTCAAAAGATAGGATCGCCCGAGACTGTTTTGAAGTGCTTTTGAATATATTCTCCTGTCAAAATTTCCTGATATGTAAACCGATCAAAGTCAAGAATAAGAGTTCTTCCAAGAACAAGCTTTTGAGGACAAACAATGCTCGCTTTCGTACCTACTGCCTGAAAATTATATTTAAGCCTTTCTTTCACCGTGTGCTCAGGTTCTTTAGTTATAACGCTTACTGCAAGCGTCTCCCCTTTTAAAGTTCTCCCATATATAGGGAAATGGCTTAATTCAATATCTACAAGGTCGTTGTCAACCCTTAATAAAGGTTGCGATGGTTCTTGGTGTTTCTCCTTTCCCTCAATATGCTTTTTTAAAGCGGCACCAAAAAGATTCAAGTTTGTATATAGCACCTCAGAGTGATGATATTTTAACATCAACTTTTTAGTTACATCTCCTATAATTTCAAAGGCTCGATCGTGTAATTTTGGAGAGATATTTCGAATGTTCAAGCTGTCTAAGGCGTATCGTATTACTGAGTCTTCTATAAGGACAGAAATGAAGTTATTATAAAACTCGACACTTTTAAGCAGACGAAATCCATATCTAATTAGTTTTGAATTAAACGGCCTAAAAACACTTAAAAACCGGAACTTCATTAAATTATCAACAGTCATTGAAGAAATTGAATTTTGAGGAAACCGAACAGTTAGCTCAAAACAAAATAGATTTTCCAGAAAATCTATTTAATTGATAACCGCAAACTCTGCTTCATTGCTACTTTTAGATAGACAGTCAAAAAGCTTTGCCTTCTCCTTCAAAAATACGTCTTTATTGTCTTTCTCTATCTCTCGCCTGACTTTGCCATAACCAATCGCCTCCACAAATAGCCTGTCTGTTAAAAGAGCATGGTCGATGCTAATCTGAAACTTTTTTAAGATGGATTCAAGAAATTCAATTTTCTGAGTGGCTATGGCCACATGATTGCAAGTTCGGTATTCGGATAAGATCGAATTATCAATAAGCGCCAAGGTCATCGAAAATACACATTTCCCTATCTATGGTGAATAATTTTCTCTACTAACTTATAGACACTGGTGCTCCAAATCAGGGGCAAATCATTGGATCGATTGGTATCTCGTTGCTTTGCTCTGGAAATTGCCTTAGCGATGAGCTCCAACGTGATTTTTTTGCCATCGATATCTTTTTTGTAATTGGGCAAGTGCCTCTTTAGGCGAGTCAGGCATTCTTGAGAGTTTGCAAGCCCTTTTCCGTCTTCAAAATGGAGCAAAAGCCAATATTCAAAGTTGGGATTACTAAGAGCAAAGCCGTGGTTTTCGCTTTTCTTTGCCCACTGCAAGAGCTCTCTGAGCTGATCCTCTGTCCAATCATCCTTATCTACAACAATCCATGCCTCATCTGTCTTTCTTAAAGACTCCTTCCGCAAATAACCTTGCATCTTCTTGAGCACCTGAATCGGCGAGCTTTCCGTTGATGGCCTCTTAAGGCATTTTACTAGGACAATCGATTGCGGTTGGTTAAAAATGGCAAAATATTGGGGCTCCGTTTTGGAACCTTCCACTGAGACCACAAATAGTTTTTTGTATCGACGCTCTCCTAGAGGTCTTTGAAAAGTGCGCGGCTTTTGAGCCATTAGTCGCTCCCAACAATTGGGGGTTGTAGAAGAATGCGAGGAATGCCTCCTAAGCGTCCTTGCAGATAGCTTTTTCGAATGTCTTTGTCATAGCGCACATCTTTGTACTCGCTGAAAGACAGCAAGCTGGATATCCCTTCCGGATTTCGTTCTGCAATCCACATTTCATCTCGTCGCAATAGATCTTGATCCATCAATAACAAATTGTGAGTGGTAAATAGTAACTGAGAGCGACTATTATGAGAACACTTTACCAGATAGCCTTCTAGAAGACGCCTGATCAGCAGTGTATGTAAACTCCTATCTACTTCATCGATTACATAGACTTTTTTGGATTGAGCAGCAGATAACTCTAAAAAAGCGGGAAGAAGATCGATAACACGTTGAGAACCATCTGATTCTTGTCTCATATCAAACTTCGTTTCTGAACCATCAGAATTTAAATGATAGGTGACCAGCTTTTTTGAGATTAGTTCGCCATTCTTTCGAGTGACAACAAAACGTTCATTCCCAGGTTCGGGCAATAATCTGACAGTCGTATCCTCCGCTAATTCTTCTCTCAACTTCATCTTTATTGGTTCTGGCAAAGGTAGGTTTTCAAAAGGGATCTCTTCACCGCCAAGATGAGATATTCCAGTGTCTAATTGAGACAACATCTTGTTCATTGTCGCATACAAAGGATGCCCTTCGTCCAAAAATTGCTCAAAAAGCTCAAACCTTGAATCAGGGGCAATGAGTTCCAATGTATCTTTAAACCAGTCGTACACCGGCTTGAAAATATCTATTTTTTGAGAAACTGAATTAGTGAGAAAGAGTTGATTATCGCGAGTTCCTTTGAAAGCAAACTGGAGCGATTGGTCTCCTTTTAAAGATGAGTCGAAGTTAGGTTCTCCTGATACTCGGTGGTAAAGCGTCTTTTCGCTGTTACCGGAAATATGAACCAATTTTTCTTCTAAAATGGTTTTGCGATTAACAGAGAAGCTAAATGCATAAACCGTCTCGTCAATTAACAGTTCAAACTCAAACTGGGCTGGCTGTTCGATCTTTTGTGCGTTTCCAAGCCTAAAACTATCTACAGCAATTAGGCTGTAGGGTTGGGTCCCTTTAACGATGAGTCCTTTTGCAAAATGCAGGGCCTTAAAAAGATTGGTTTTTCCGGAGGCATTTCCCCCATATACAGCCGCAACAGGCAGAACCCCCAGTTTGAGTTTGCCTATTTTGGGGATGCGCTCCCCGTGTTGACGCTCACGGCTTGCTATTAGCGAGAAAGTGGCTTTGGCTTGGAAGGACATCCAATTTTCAACTGAAAATCGAATCAGCATAAGGAGGCTCCTTTATGAGATTATTTCTCTCGAAATAACCTTATATTAGCCGATTTGCGACCAAATAGCAATGCTTAAAGAGAAAAAATCTCATAAGAGTAACCTCCAAGGATTTAAAAAATATCTACATATATTCATTTCTGCATGCAATACTATCACATTTAAGGAGTTGTAAAGACAGGCAAAATCCTCTATACTTTCCTTGAAATTATTGGCCACTAAATCGAAGAAAGACTCCAGCTTACCCAAAAATCATCTTCCTGTACCAAAATCGCCCTATTCCGATCCCTTTTCCGAGGCCGGGAAGACTTATACCCCAGGCGGTTTGAAAGTAAAAAGACGGGGAAATCGGGCTATTCACCCGCATGTGGCAACGAATGGGTACGAGGAATTTGCGAAAAGCCAAAAATCAAATGCTCTGAATGCAGACATCGCAGATTCCTACCCGTGATTGATGACGTGGTGAAATGGCATCTTTCCGGCCAAGATGATTTTGGGAAAGACTTCGTCATGGGGCTTTACCCAATGTTGTTGGACGAAACTTGTTTCTTCCTGGAGGCTGATTTCGATAAATCCAGCTGGGAGGAGGACGCACGTGCCTTTCTCAAAACCTGTCATCAGTTGAATTTACCCGCCGCACTAGAACGTTCTCGTTCTGGTAAAGGCGCTCACGTCTGGCTCTTTTTTACTGAAGCAATCCCCGCAATACTCGCACGAAAACTAGGATGCCATATCCTCACTGAAACGATGGAACATCGGCCAGATGTCGGGCTAGATTCTTATGATCGATTCTTTCCAAATCAGGATACACTGCCTCAAGGTGGATTTGGAAATCTCATCGCACTCCCTTTGCAAAAAAAGGCTCGAGATCTTGGAAATAGCGTATTCATAAATGAGGATTTGATTGCCTATGAGGATCAATGGGCATTCCTGTCGGGATTACGAAAGATTTCTCGTCAGGAAGCCGAAACGATTGTCTCGCTTGCTGAAAGGAAGGGCCGCGTCGTTGGAATGCATCTCAGGGCGAGCGAGGAAGACGACATTACCCCATGGAATAGGCCATTTACTCACAAGAAAACAGTCCCTGCCAGTATTGACCTGCCAGAAAATTTGGAAATCGTTGTTGGAAATGAGATCTACATCCCCAAAAATGGACTATCTCCTTGGTTAAGAAATCGGTTAATGCGCCTTGCGGCATTTCCAAATTCCGAGTTTTACAAAGCTCAAGCAATGAGACTTCCAACCCATGAAAAACCAAGAATGATTTCATGTGTGGCAGATCATTCTGATCATATAGGACTACCAAGAGGTTGCCTCGAGGATATTTGTCACCTACTCTCTGATCTGAAAATCAAGCCAGTTGTTCGAGATGAACTGCAAGCAGGAACTTCTCTTATGGCAAAATTCCTGGGCGAATTACGTCCTGAGCAGAAGGCTGCTGCAGCCACAATGCTTAAAACAAACTTTGGTGTTCTGTCAGCAACGACTGCATTTGGCAAAACCGTTATTGGCGCATGGCTCATCTCAAAACGGAAGGTAAATACCCTGATCCTTGTGCATCGAACGCAATTGCAAGAGCAATGGATAGAGAGACTTTCCGCATTCCTTGAGCTGCCGAAAAATGCCATAGGTCGTATCGGCGGAGGGAAGAGAAAACCTACTGGACTGATTGATGTATCTGTAATTCAAAGCCTTGTACGCAAGGGAGTCGTTGATGATATTGTCTCCCAATATGGTCATTTAATTGTCGATGAATGCCATCACTTGCCAGCTTTCAGTTTTGAACAAGTGGCCCGTCAATCTAAGCCCCAATTTATTACAGGACTCACAGCCACTCTGACACGAAAAGATGGCCATCATCCGATCATCCTTATGAGATGCGGCCCCGTGCGCTACCGAGTAGACGCCAAGGCTGCAGCCGAGTTGCGCCCGTTTGAGCACACCGTATTTGTTAGGCCAACCGCATTTTCTCCTATAAAGCCGGCAAACGAAGATACTCGCCTTCAATTTAATGATCTATATGATGAGCTCATCCAAGATGACGATCGCAACCAGCTAATTTGCAATGAAGTCATTTATGCAATTCAAAGCGGTAGATCGCCGCTAGTGCTGACTGAACGAAATGAACATCTCGACGGCTTGTTCGAGAGACTTTCTCCCCATATTCAACATCTGGTAGTGCTTCGCGGTGGGATGAGCTCAAAGGAAATTGCTCAAGTGACCGGCCGTTTAGCTGCTATCTCTGCAAACGAGCCTAGAGTGCTGCTTGCAACTGGCAAGTTTGTCGGCGAGGGCTTTGATGATGCACGCCTGGATACTTTGTTTCTTACCATGCCCATTTCATGGAAAGGAACTATCGCGCAATACGTTGGTAGGCTGCATCGTCTATATGCGCATAAAAAAGAAGCACAGGTGTATGACTATGCTGATCTTGGCGTGCCGATGTTAGAGAGAATGTTCAACCGGCGCTGCCAAGGTTATGAAGCTGTAGGATATAAAATCCTACTCCCCGCTAGTGCCATTCCTGGGTGGCCAGCTCAAATTCCGCTTCCCGTTGATCCAGCTTGGAAAGCAGATTATGCGGGTAGCGTCAGACGGCTCATCCGTGATGGGGTGGACATGCCCTTAGCACATCTGTTTGTTCAAGTCGCTTCCATTCTCCCTCAGGAAGCAGAGGGAGCGAATCGTGCTCGAAGCGCAACAGAAAGCTTCCTATTCCGTCGTCTTGAAACGCTACCTCAGACGGCTGGACGATTCCAGCTGAATACAGAACTTGATGTTCCATTCGATGGCTGGGGTCGAATGGAGGTGGATCTGCTCTGCTCTGAAGCACACCTTGCAATTGAACTCGATGGAGCCCAGCATTTTGGTGATGCTGATGCATATCGTCGAGACCGGCGGAAAGATGCTTTATTACAAGAGAACGGCTACACAATTCTGCGATTTTTAGCTGAAGATGTAGGTAAACGCCTTGATGAGGTCTTGGACTCTATTCTTCGCGCTCTAAGCAGACACCAAGAGAATCAGACGACAAAAGACATTCATTCGCAATAGATTGAAAAAGCTATTCTCGCTATAATTTTTCTTCCAATGGAGAAGTTTATATGAGCGAGTACCAATACTACGAATTTCAAGCCGTGGATCGGCCATTGAATGATAAAGAAATGAACGAACTTCGCGCCTTCTCGACACGAGCTAAGATCACGCCAAATAGTTTTACCAATGATTACTCCTGGGGAAGTTTTAAAGGGGATGAAGATCGTTGGATGGAAAAATATTTCGATGGATTCCTTTATTACGCCAATTGGGGCACTCACATTCTAAAACTGCGACTTCCCTCCGCCCTTTTAGACTTCAAAACTGCGCAAGCTTACTGCAGTGGCGATCACTTTTCGGCTCGTCTTAGCGGTGATAAAGTAATATTGGATTTTCTCTCTGAAAGCGAAGATGGTGGCGATTGGGAAGAAGATCTACGTCTTACATCATTTTTAAGTCTACGCAGGGACTTGGGTCGTGGCGACTTGCGTTGCTTGTATTTAGGTTGGTTATCGGGTTTACAAAGCGATGAGTATGATGAAGAAGAGGTTGAGCCACCCGTACCCCCAGGCTTGCAAAATTTAAGTCCTACGCTCACAAATCTTGTTGATTTCTTACGAATCGATCCAGATCTGATTGATGCAGCAGCCATCAATAGCCCTTCATTAGAAGATATTACCCCAAGCGCTGCAGATTTGCGCACCTGGATTGCAACGCTTCCCATAAACGAGAGAGATGATCTCCTAGCCAATATTTTAGCTGGTAGCATGCAAGGTGATCAAACCGCAGCGCTTCAGCAGTTAAGCCGCTTTATCAAAATATGGCGGACGTTACGAGGGGGCAAAGGGGCGAAAATTAAACTGCGCACAGTGGGAGAACTGCTCAAGAAAGCCGATCTCGTAAGGCAAAATAGAGAACGCCTTGAAGCTGAGAAAAAAGCTGCAGCATTAGCGGAAAAGCAAAGGTTGCAAAAAATAGCTCGAGAGAAAAGATTAAATGAAATCCTGGGCCAGGAACCCATTCTATGGGCGCAGATAGAATCCTTAGCCTCTGAAAAGAAAGCCAAAAGTTATGATAAAGCTGTTGAACTGCTGACTGATTTACGCGATTTGGCTGTCCGCACAGGAGCTTCCGACTTTCACCTAAATCTTAAGAACTTGAGAGAGAAACATTCTCCAAAATCGTCGTTTATTGAACGCTTGCGAATTTTTTCATAAATCAGCTCTTATCAATGCATCTAAAAACAATCAGCAAATCTTGATTACTTGCCCATTGGCTATTTCTTTACCTTCCAACAGAATGATATTTTTCCCAACAGCTAAATTCGGCAATGCTAAATTTTTAGCTAGAAATTTCACCGGGATCTCATAATACTTTCCTAGCTCTATCTCCTGATCTCCAATTAATAAGCGACAGTCATATGCTTTGCCATCAACCATCAATGGACAGCCATAAAAATCTGGCCCGAGCGGAGTTTTGCGCTTCACAGGCGTTTTACGGCCGCCTTCCTCGCTTGTCTTGAATCTCACTTTGATGTAAACATCGGCATTCATTTATTTACCTTAATTTGAAGAGAAGCATCGCCTTTTTTCTTCAGAACTTCCATGCTCTAGCAGCTAATAATCGGCCTTTCTTTGAATTGCTCAAACATAAAATCTTGGGCAATAATTTCTACTGTTTCATCGTAAAACCGAAGGACATAATGCTTGCACTTATCTAAAATTCTAGCTCGCTCTTGCCCAAATTCACGTATCCAGGGCGAGTCCAATATCTGAAAAAAAGCGCCCTCCGCTGGCAAGTTCAACAAATACCCTATCGCTGAAAATTCTTCGCTAATCACCTTATACGCTACGATTCCTTTGCATTGCAGACTCCAATGAGTATCATCTTCGTCTCTATGATAGCTTATTTTAAATCCTTTGCAATCAGACAAGCATAATAGTTCACAATCTCGTGCCCATGTTCCCGCAGCAGGAGTATCTAATTTTTCAACTTTCATATGCTCTTCTTTATAAGGGAGCAGATAATTTGAACAGTTTATGAGCAATGGTTTGCGTGTGTTTCTTATCCCCAGACAAACCCATATGCTCTGTTTCAATCCCCCATAAATAGTCAAACACCTCACTTTCAGTTCTTTTAGACTGTATTAATTTATAAATATCAGAAACATAAGAATCATATTCATCTTGTGCTTCGGGAATATCTTGAATACCTATCGGATCCCATTCCTTCAAAAGGATTTTTTGAATTTCTTCCATAAGAAACTGCTTAGCACGAACATTTTTACTCATTGTGGAGCTCCCGGAATAACTGTTACAACTTTCCCGTTATTTGAATTAATAATAACTCGTACATTATTGACACAGTCATAATACCCAACTGTTCCAGATTTAGTTGAAAATACTTGACCCTTATTTATTGTGTTTTCAACAACAGAGGGAACAAAACCGCGATTCTGCATTTGATCTAAGGCATGACCGCTATACAATCTATTTTGGATTGTAGTCGGGGTATGACGAGTAGCATTTTGATAATGAGGATATCTAATTTCCCATCCCAGACGTCCTACTATTGATCCACCCTCTTGTGAATATGTGTTAGTGGCTCCTAATGTCTGTGAGTTGTTTAAGAATAATTGCTGATCAACAAAAAAACTAAGCTTGCTCATTCGGATAATAGCAGCGCCTCCCATGGTACCCCCCATACTCAAACCACTGTCAATAAAACTTGCTGTTTGATGGGGCATTCCTGTTTTTTGTAGTAGTTGGGAAGTCAGAGTATCTCTTGGCCTTCCTGTAAAAGCTGTGCTAATCCCTGTTATAAATTGGTCTAGGCCATGCGCCATTACGGGCCACCCAAGGGGAGCTGCAGCGCCATAAGTGGCAAGAGTCATCCCTCCGCCAAAGCTAGCCTCAGCAAGGCCGCCTAACGCTTGCAGAGTGCCATGAAAACGAGGATTATTGAGAATGAAATCCACTACATGATGACTTGCACCAGCAAAGCTTATTCCTCCACTTGCTACAGCAGCTCCAATGTCACCACCTCTTTTACAGTCACGATGCGCCTCGCAGTGGCAGTGGGGCTCATATTCTCCATAGAAATAGCCATTAAATTCCTTGCTTTGATTTTCATTCATCTCAGACGCCAGGCCAAAATAATCGACATAGGTCATGGGATTATTGCGAGCAAAAGTGTAAAGGTTTGGCCCATCTATATTTCCTGCAGGGTCGGGACTTATCCAGCGCCCAATTTCAGAGTCGTAATAGCGCTGACCAAAGCAAACGAGCCCAACCTCTTTATCGACTCGCTTACCACAGTATCTCCAGGGATTTCCAACGGCAGAGTCAGAGACTACCCTTCCTCTTTCATTGGTAATTTCTTCCTCCCCAAACGAAGAATAGCGATAAGATTCCACGACTTTGCGCCTTTGATGGTCGAGAAGGCAGGCGATGTTGCCTTGTAGGTCATAAAGTGGAACGTAGGTCTCTTTTCTAACCTCAATTGCCACGCAAGGGGAAATCTCTGGATTATTGGGGTTGCTGGGAATTTTGAGTTCGACAATAGCTCCCTTTTCATCTAGAGAACCTATCTCTGTATGTCCTAAGTAAAAGAAGCGGAAAATTTTAGCTTTCTTGCCCTTAGTCTCAATCTTCTTGGTGAGCCGCTTCCCACTTAAATCATAAGTAAATGAGACGATATTTTGGTCTGGGTCTTTGATAGAGACCAGTTGGTTCAGAGGACTCCACTGATAGATCCAAGTCTTTTGACCTATGGTTTTGGTCGCAAAATTTCCATTTGCATCAAAAGTATATGTAGCACCTTCAGCTTCTACGAGCTGATTTAAGTCATCCACTTTGTAAACAGCGCTGTCTCTTTGAAGCCGATTCCCGAGCGAATCGTAGGAATATCGATGCTCGTACTCCCCTTTCTCAAGGATAAGCTGCGCGAGAGCGTTATACTCGTATTCTGCGGTTGATTTTTCATCATCAAGGGTTGTTTCCCTTTTCTTGATATTACCCAGCAGATCGTACCCTCCTTCCAGAACCTTGTCTTGAAAGAAGTCTGTGCTAATTTCTATTCTTCTACCGGAGGAATCCCAGGCTTGCTTTCTTCCCCCTCCGTAACCTGGTAAGATTTCTTCCAGGGTATTTCCCATTTGGTCTCTTGAGGCGACTCGGTAGTTATAGAGTTCTTTCCCTTCTTTAGTGAACCTAGCAACACTTTTGACAAAGGGGCCTTCGTAATTGTACTGCACAGATGATCCATCTGGGAGCTGGAGGGTTTGGATATTCCCTTCCCCATCATAGGTACGGCTGACCTGATAGGATCCAAATTCATCTCTGATCGTTTCAGAAAGAGGTAAGTCGTTTGTATCGTAAGAATAGGTGATGACTTGAGCAGAAGAGAGCCTCATCTCTGTGAGGTTTCTGTTCATGTCAAAGGTAAGCTGATGCGAGACTTCTTTCTTCCCTTCTTTGTAAGAAATCGTCCTTAGATTCCCATAGGCATTATATTGGTAAGTGATCGGCTCTTTAGAACCAGGGTTATACTTGGTTGTCAAATCTCCATAGGAATTGTATTCAAAAGTCGTCACACGCTCTTGAGACGTTCCCTTTCCTAAAGTAAAAGACTGGAGCTGATCGCCTTCGTTAAAAGACCATTCTGTTTCATAGGTGCTTAAGAGTCCTTCTGAAAAAATGCGAGCCGCCTTCTCAAGCACTTTATTTCCTGAAAGATCATAGGAAGATTCAGTTTCAGCCAGAAGATGACCTGTTTTGTCCTTCTTCGAGCCTTTGATTAAATGGCCAGCATTGTCGAAAATCTCTTCGGTTTGATTTCCAAGCGGGTCGGTCACGGTACGTTTGCGAGTTTTTTGTCCCCACTCGTTGACGTAGACATCATCGTAACGGATCACAGTTACCTGATTGGAGGAACCGATGATCTTGCAGGGCCTGCCGAGACCATCATACTCATACTGAGTGAGCGTGATTTCTTGGTTTTGAGGGTAGCCGATGATTTGAGCGAGTTGCCCTTCCTCATTGTAGATGTATTTGTTTCTGGCTAGCGTATAACCTTGAGAGTCTTGAGTTTGTTGCTCAATGACTCGGTTTAGGAGATCATATTCTTTGACTTCAAGGGTAAATGCATTAGAGGATTTCCATTTTTTAACCCCTTGAGTTCGACCCAAGGCATCGTAAATAAATTCGACTTTTTGATCCCCTTTGCTAAGCGTTGCAAGGCGCCCCGCTCCGTCGTAGATATAAGTTGTCTTATTCCCTCGGTCATCTTGTTCTGAGGTCAGGTGGAAGGTGCTGTAATTGAAATATTTTCTCTTGAACCCCTCTTCCGAGCCTTTGCTTCCGCGCTTGTAATACTCAATATGGTTCAAGCGGCCAATATAGTCGTACTCGAACACCTGGACAAGGCCATCTCTTCCTAGATAGCGGTGTAAGCTTCCCTCGTGGTCGTATTTGAACAGTTCCTGACTTCCATCAAGATGCTGAATTGCCGTTGGCTTTCCTCGAGAGTTAAAAGATGTTGTGACAAGCTTTCCCTTTGGATCAGTGACAGAGAGTAAGTTGTCAAAAAGACTGTAGGTATACGTATAGGTGGGTCTAATTGAAGATTTTGGACCATCACTGACTTCAGGGCAAGTAATTTGAACCGGACGGCCTAGGCTATCATTCACATAAACCGTTTCATTGCCAAATCGATCAATCTCCAAGATCTTATATCCTGCTGGATCATAAGCAACTTGAGTCTCAAATTGGTTCCCCATCCTGTCTTTTTCTAGGGTGTAAATCAGGCGATTTCTTAAATCGTATCCATATTCAATTGAAACGCCTGTATCTGAACGGCTGACATGAGTGAGATTTTGATTGGCATCATAAGAATAATGCGTTTCATTCCCCATTGGATCTGTTTCGAAGCTTAGCAAGCCCTGGATATAACCCTTTGTGAGGGTGTAACGGTGAGTTCCATTGGCATCAGAGATTGCTTGAGAAACAATAAGACCTTGACCGTCAAATTGATTGACAGTTCTTTTTAGAAGAACCTCTTTTCCTCCACTAACGTCTAGATACTTTTCTTCGATGAGCTCTGGGGCACCGACATTGGGGAGTTCTTGGTTAGGAGAAATGAGAGTAATGTGCCTTTCACGGACGTTATAGGTCTGCTTTGCTTCTCCATAGTTTCCGTCATCTACAATGACTCGGACAAGAGCTGCGTCTTCATTGTAGTCATAAAAATGGCGCTTTTTGATTCCAGAATCGTCATCCTCTTCTTCCTGTTCTGGAGATCCCTTGGTCAAAACGAATTTTTTAACAAGGAGATTGGTCCCTTTTTTGTACCAACATTTCAACCCTGTCCCCTTTTCATCTTTTTGGAAAAACCCATGAGTGCTTTTCCCAGAAAAGTAAGAATAAGTTTTGACATGAGCCTCTTGGCTGGATCTTTCATCTTCATCGATGCTTAATGGAGTAGAATCGGCTCCCGTTAGATTCCCATATTCACGTTCTTCAACGATATTTCCATTATCTCCGTCATCGTATTTAAACGATTTATGGTAGAAGACATTACCGCTACCATCTTCAATGGAAGTAGAGACTAAATTGCCAGCATCTCTTTTAGTTCCCCATGCTTTTTTATGGACTCGATAAAGAGCTCCATCTAAATATTGCTTGATGGCAATAAGCTGATCATCTTCATTAAATCGGTAAGCCGCTTTATTGTTTTCAGGCCCATCGACTTCTGTACAACCATCTTCATAGCAAAAATGAATGCCTGCCCTCCCACTTGAGCCTGCTGGAATGGTGACGGATCTGACTTTGTGTTGATTGGTTTTGTCTGTGTAATAGTCCACTTGTACAAAGCGCCCTTCTGGCAGGGTCTTTCTTACAAGAAGAGGGTGATTGTCTACGACTTGATATTGATACTGTACAGGGGGTTTATTAGACCGTTCTACCGCTGTTAAAAGATGAGCTCCGGAAGAGTCTTGCTGAAAGTGGTAATCGGCGGTTTTCCCATCGCTCGTTTCAACGTGGATCCCATTTCCATATTGGATTTTGATCCAGGCCAATATTTTCTGCTCAGAAGCGTTGGTTTCTTTGATAAGGGATGGCTGCCCTTTTTCATCGAACTCATAGAAGAGTTTATTTCCACTAGGAAGGATTTCTTGAGTAATGAAATAAATGCCTAAAAAGGGATGTTTGGCATAAAAACGTCTTCCTCCTGAGCAGACAAGTAGCTCAAAACTATCAGTTTGAGGGTTAAAATAGAGCTCGTTATTTTTTAGATTTGTCCAGGAGCTGATATTGCCTTTTGCTGTGTTGCAAATCCCGATTGACTCCCCTTCTGGATCGATTTTGAATAGAGATTGCTTCGATGGGTTCGTCGTATTTTGCCAGCCAACATATGTAAGGATGGTACCATCTTGATTGCCGACATAGACGTAAGTCCGCTCAAACTTGCCCTCTGCAGTTGTATAGGTTTTGCCTTTTGGGTCTTTTCGAACAGAAAAAAAGCATTGTGGGTTGAATCTCCAACCACCAAAAGTGGCTGTTTTGATAGTGTCCCGGCTGCTATAAAATCGGGAGAGGATAAGAGAATCGGGAGAAGGAACTATGAGATCAACTTCAACCTCTGTATAATCGCCATAGATAGTGCTCACATTCTCTACTAAACTTTCT
>CAMDPQ010000019.1 GCA_945905275.1 Chlamydia trachomatis | reverse complement strand
GTATTGATTAATCATCGTGTAAGGTTCCCTCTCGGCTTTTAGCCGTAGCAGATCCTGACTACCAATCGCGATTGCATCAGTAATAGGTACGGGGAGGGCTGCAGGTCCTGCGATAGGAGGAAGGACTGCAGGTCCTGCCAACCGTCTTTTGCTCGACTGATAAAGGATACCCAGACCGACACCAGTTGCAACGACTGCCACAGCACATAATCCTTGAAACTGAGCAGATTTACTCGATCTGCTTGCTTGGGACCATAAATTAGATATGGGCTTTAGTAGGGGAGGGATCGAAAATGGCATTACATACTCCTTTCTTATATTATTTATTTAATTATAATTATAATAATCATATGTTAATTTCTTATTAAGAAGATCATTTTTATTAAATAAATAATTTAAAAAGTATAATACGTGAGGAATAAGAAAGTGATCTTCTAATGACTGCCATCACTTTTAGGTAAGGCTATAAACAGGTTTATTATGGTAAAATCAGTGTAGATCGATCCATGACCATATAAAGAGATTATGATCAAAAACATACTCATCGCCCTGATTAAGGGATATCAAATGACCATCAGTCCTTTTTTAGGATCTTGCTGTAAATTTTACCCCAGCTGCTCCGAATATGGGATACAAGCATTTCGAAAGCACCCGATCCACAAAGCGGCGTGGATGACGGCAAAAAGGATCTGCCGATGCGGCCCTTGGACTCAGGGTGGAATTGATCCAGTACCTTAATGGAGTAATCTTAAGAGGATGATTGGGGGATCTTAAGCTGCTTACCAACTCTAAGCTTTTCTGTTTCTAGCTGATTGAGAGTTTTAATCTCTTGGATAGTGATCTTATACTTGCGAGCGATCTTCCAGAGACTGTCCCCTTGTTCGATAACATGGATCCTGTTGAGCCCCACAGCTTTAATAAGAACCACAGGCGGCTGGACTATCGGCTGTTTTTCGGCTGTTACAGCAATAGGCCCCTGGGTGATCGATTGACTTAGCATATCAGGGCAAAAACGCTTGACAGCGGTCATATGATCATACGCAGCGGGCACAGGTTCTTGAGCCAGATCATACAGGATACCAGCTACTTTTTTCCGAATTCCATCAGCACGCGGGCTAATGAGAATTTCTTTAGCCATATTTTCCAGAGCTGTTTTTTGCTCTGCAATCAAGCCTAAGAAAAAAACCAAGGAAGAGTCATCAAGCTTTCTGGAGACAAATTCTAAATCTTGATACGTCAGGAGGGCTGCCGCTGTTTTAGAGCGAAACCGTTCCAGATAGGACATCAAAAAAGCTCTCCTTTTATCGACTGAAAAATCTTGGAGCAGCCTTTGCTGATCACAAAAGTCATGAAAAGCCTCCCAGTCCCCCTCTATCATCAGTGAGATAATCACCGTCGGATCTGAAGGAAGAGAGGTCTTATGCAAAAAAGTATATACACTGTGATATTCTGGCGTTGTATAAAAAGCCTCAAGAAGAGAAGGGTCTGACTGAATTCCCGCCCGTTTGATTTCAAAAAACAACCCTTTACTAGTAAAGGGCCATTTTTCTGTTGTAGCATAGGCAGCAATAGCGTAAAAATGGTCCTCAGTAAGAGCCGGGAAGACTGTCATCCCAAGGGACTCAGAAGCATCTATGCTTCGAAAAAAAACACTCCGTTTCTGGGGAATCATTCCCCCTAAGGCTTTATCTATATTAAAATGATGAAAAGCTACCATGCAAGCCAACGCCAAATCTCTTTTTGTATAGCCTTCTTCAATAAAATCTGTATTTTCGAGCTGGACCAGAAGCTCTTGAAACGAAAGAGCGCAATACGACCTTACAATCATTTCATTAGAGACATGAGCGGATGGATCCGTAGAAAGGCGTTGAGGTTCCACCGAAAGAGCTGCGTGTCTTTCTTTTAAGACAAAATAAACGAAGGTACCGACTAACCCAATATTGATTGTGCCGCTAATAATAAGGGCCTGGGTAAGCGTTTTTGCTCTTCGCATCCAAAATTGATCAAATGAACCAGGCATAAAAACATCTTAGTTGCAACATCCGATTGTACTGTATCTTTTTTTACGTTTTTAAGAAACCCCCTTCGATGAAAAAAGGGGGTTTCCCCTACTTTTTATCGAAAAGGGGGATCCTTCTCTCGATTCCGGATAATTGTGTCGTTATACTCCGTAAACGCGCCAGCCCCTCTTCACGGTACTCTTTTGAAAACATGGATAAGACTGTCAACACAACTAACAGCGATGCAAGGCTAATGGCCTTCCCTATACGTTAACTCATCTAAAGACCTTGATCTGATGATAGGTCGATCCAGAGCTGCTGTGTGTTGTTGAGATAAAAGCACACATACGTCCTGACACCTTTGAAGAACCCTGTGAACTACAAAACCTTCTTCTCCTGCTATAGCAAGGAGTCTGACAATAGAGTCTTGTAATTGGGACAGTCCGGATATTACACTAGGTAATAAGCTCGAAGCTCTTTGCCTTTCTAAAGACACTAAAGGACCTCGATCGGTTAACTGCTCTTCTAGAATTTTCACATAGGTGTGTAATTCAAGGGAAAAAACACGAAGGACTGTTTGTAGTTGGCTATAAACAGTAGATCGCATATCAGGAGAAAGCACAGAGATTGTAGGCTGTAGCCTGATAGCCTTGCTTAGGAGGCGATCCACATGCGTCATTTTATCCGCCCATGGTGTCTTCCCAATAAACTGACTGAGATCTTCCTTCAAGCTGTCACATATACGACGCGCAGGAAGATCTTCTACAAAAACACCTAAACTACGCTGACAGGCCCGGAATACTCTGGTTAATCGATCCGCACATCGATCCGCAATAAGGCTACAACCCCGGATTAAAGATCGAGAAACCGATACAGCAGGAACTAACCAAACAGAAAGGCCATTCGCTACCTGAGAGCCCGTCCCTAGCTCCACCCCATAGCCTATCGACCTCCTATCTACAGGATTATTTATCACGATACCCTCCCTTTATCCTGTAAAGGATGCAATAAGAATCCATTAAAATACTATGAAATAGTGGATGATCGTTTTTTCCGAATCTATTTAGAAATTACACACTTTATCCAGACCGAAAAAATCTCTTTTCTACGATATGGAAAGTTTGTTATAACAGTGAGTTTTTACTATATAACGACCAAAGTTTTTTTATGAAAGTCACTCTATCCTGGTTAAAAGAATACTTACCTCTATCTCTATCCCCGGAAAAAATAGCCGAGGTCCTCACCCTTGCTGGCATTGAAGTGGAAGCTATAGAAACCATCGGCTCCGATTTCTCAGGAGTATTCAGCGCCAAAGTCGTATCGACTATGGCCCACCCGAACGCAGACAAGCTCTGTATCGCGATGGTCTCCGATGGAACAGAAGAATTCCAGGTTGTATGTGGAGCAAGAAATTGTCGGGCAGGACTCATTACAGCCCTTGCAAAAATCGGCGCTAAACTACCTCCCGATGAACAGGGTAAACCGTTTACGATAAAAAAAGGGAAGCTCCGTGATGTAGAATCGTTCGGGATGCTTTGTGGCGCAGATGAACTCGGTCTTGCCAAAGACGGTGATGGAATCATGGAGCTGCCTTGCGACCTGCCTTTAGGTGTCAATCTATCAACTCTGTATGCCGATGTGATTTTCGATGTGTCACTGACCCCTAACTTAGGCCACTGCTTGAGTATCCGAGGTGTTGCAAGAGAGCTATCAGCCCTACTGATGATTCCTCTACACCACCCTGAGATCGGATTTGAGGAAAAGGGAGCTGATATCCATACTCTACTAAAGGCTCGAGTAGAAGACACTGCCCGATGCCATAGATACATGGCCCGTATGGTGCAAAATATCACAGTGGGTCCATCTCCCGATTGGCTGCAAAAACGACTTACCTCCTGTGGCATGCGCTCCATTAATAATGTAGTCGATGTATCAAACTATGTCATGCTCGCGATGGGCCAGCCTCTACACATCTTTGATTACGACACCATTCAAGACAAAGAACTCATTGTAAAAACAAGTGAGGAACTCGCCCTACTTAAAACCTTAGATGAAATCGATAGACGGATTCCAGAAAATACCCTGCTTATTTACGATACAAAGAAGCCTCTTGCCTTTGCAGGCATTATCGGAGGGGCAAGCAGCGCTGTTACATCAACGACAAAACATGTAGTTATTGAAGCGGCTGTATTTTCTGCTCCAGCGATACGCAAAGGATGCAAAGACCTTGGTCTGAAAACAGACTCGTCTCAACGCTTCGAAAGAGGGATAGACCCTTGCGAGCTCCCCTACGCCCTGAATCTTGCCGCTGCCTTACTTATGCAGTCTGCAGGAGGAGAGATCGCTCAAGGCTGTGTGGATCACAACAGTCATCCCCACATCCCTAAAAAAATTACTTGCAGAATCGAAAGAGTGCGAAGACTCCTTGGACTGGAGATTAGCCTACGTGAAGTAGTATCTTTATTAACTCGATTAGAAATACGGGTAGTCAAGGAACATACAGATTCTATCGAAGCCATTGTTCCCTCGTATAGAAATGATTTACAAGAAGAGATCGATCTCATCGAAGAGATTGTCAGGCTGTACGGGTATAACAACATCCCGAAAAGACCCCCGTTACATGTATCCTCTTTACTTACAGACGCCCCCATGTTTTTACTGGAAAATCAAGTGCGTGCGCAATTAATGGGAGAAGGGCTCCAAGAACTTATCACCTGCGACCTCATCAGCCCAACGCTATATGGGATAACACAAGAACCCTCCCATAAACACATACTACCTCTTACCGTACTTCATTCCAAATCGATCGACTACTCTGTCTTACGCTCAACCCTGCTTTCGCGGCTGTTAGAGTGCATCAAACACAACATCTACCAACAAAATACCGATCTCGCAGGATTTGAAATCGGACGTATCCATTCCAAACAAGAGGAAGCTATACAAGAGCTTTCTTGCGCAGCCCTTATTCTAACAGGTAATGCCACCCCCCATCATCACAATCCAAAAGCCAGAGAAAGTGATTTCTATGACCTAAAAGGGATGGTGGAAAACCTGTGTAGCTTCTGTAAAATACAAGAGATATCCTTTGAAATCTCCCACCTGCACAATTTCCAACCGGGAAGACAAGCAAGAATTAAACAGGGAGAAAAAACTCTTGGAGTCCTCGGAGAAATTCACCCAGATACCCTTGCAAAAATGGATATCAAACAAAGAGTTTTTTACGCAGAACTCAATCTCCATGAACTTCTCCACGTGCAACAAAGAGCTGTCCAAGTCGCGCCACTGCCACAGTTTCCAGGCTCTGAAAGAGACTGGACGTTAACAGTGACCAAAGATACCTCCCTGGCTCACATCTTACAAAAGATTGAAGAGGAAAAACCCTTCACACTAACACAAGTCTTTATGCTGGATCTTTTTGAAAGTGAAAAACTCGGCCCCGATCGCAAAAATATCACATTACGCTTCTGCTATCGCGACAAAGCCAAAACACTTTCTTACGAAACAATAGAAGAAGAACATGCTAAAGTTACACAAAAGGTAGCGAAAAAGTTAGAAGATTGTTTATTGTAGTTTAAAGCTTCCCTTTTACTTATAAATTTACTGCTCGTATACGAGGTCGTTATGAAAATGAAATTTCCCCTTCTTTGTGGCCTGCTGGCAATCGCTGCATTTTCGTGTAATAAAGATAACAACAAAAATCAAGTTGTTTCTCAAAAATATGTCCATAAATATGGTTATGCCGTCTCCCAAGAAGAATGGTCTTCTAAAAACTATCCAGGACAGGTTATCTCCACCTTAAAAGATGGTGTCGTGGTAACTGCCACCTACGAAAACCATGAACTCCATGGCCCTTGCACCTATACCTATTCCAATTCACAAACCGTAGAAAAGTATGTACTATATAACCGAGGGCTGGCTGTTAAAGAGATCTTATATGACTCTTATGGAATGCCTAAGCAAGAAACGGTACAACTATCCCCCTCACGCCATTCTTTGACCTTATGGTATGCTGATGGAGCTCCGCGAAGCACTGAGGAATTTGCTTATAATGAGCTATTAGAAGGACAGTATTTTACCGTCCTGAATGAGGTGGAATCCCGCGTGGAGAAAGGAAGAGGAGAGCGAGTCATGCGAGATGCAAAAGGGACTCTTTTGTATCGGGATGAGGTGCAAGGAGGATTCACAGTCAAACAAGAATCCTACTACCCAAACGGCTCTCCTAATACAATTTCCTCCTACGTAAGCAATAAGCTACATGGAGAAAGAACCTCTTTTACTTCGGGAGGAGAGCCTCTTGCTCTGGAAGAGTGGGTAAATGGACAACTCCATGGTAAATCCACCTACTTCCATAATGGAACCAAAGAAAAAGAAGTATCCTATCTCTTTGGAAAAAAAATGGGTCTAGAAGTATTTTTCTTAGACGGAGCATCGATCTCTCATCAGATTGCATGGGATAATGACCTCAAACAAGGACCTGAGGTGTATTATATCGATGGCTTACAGAAAACCACCTATTTCTATGCAGGCAAAGAGGTGAGTCAGTCTACGTACCACGATCAAATACGCCTAGATGAAATCATCTCCCAAGGACGATCTGCTTCTTATCGCTAACTATGTGCCTCCGAAAGAACCCATGACGGGTCTCTTTCGGAGGCCTTACGCTTTACAAAGCCTTAAGCCGCATCAGATCATCGAGAGCCCTCCACCGAACCGGTAATATCTATCTAGGCAATCTTTGCCTAGTAAATAGCACAGACCAGAAGACAGCACTGTTCGTGCTGCAAAAGCATTCATCTTGCAAATTCATCTAGCTGATTTTCACTGCTTTCCAATTCCTCAGGACTTGTATATCCTGAGAGCATAGACCCTTCTGAGGGAGCGGTCCATTCGGTGCTTTCATCCTCTGCTAGATGGACAATACGATCCCAGTCTACAGGGGCCTCCTCTTTTTCCTGACAGCTCGATCCCATAAGCCCTATACAAAAAATCGCTATGTAATACTTATTCATAACCCTCTCCTAAAGAATTGACTATCACCTAAAACCTATTCTATGAACAAGGGCTTTTTTTACCAAAGAAATCGACTTGGCATAGTTTTTGCTTTATTACCTATTACAATCCAGTAAGGAGAAATATATGGAACCCAATAAACTTCTCAAAAAAATATCTGAACTAGAATCCATGAATGATCAGCTCATTTCTGAGCTGCGGTTTTTAGATTCTTTACTAAGAAAAATAGGGTTTGAAGAAGGGCTAAAGACCTTAAAGCTTGCTGCCCAAGAAATACTCGAGCAGGATACACTAGGACAAGAAGGCTCTTAAGAGTCTAGTTCTTTGCCTCTTGCCTATTATTGCAAAAGCACCAATAGATCCTGGATACCGAATGTAGATAGCTCACCTTCCATATCCATGAGCCCCTCAGCAAGAGCAGATTTATGCTGTTTGAGTTTCATTATTTTCTCTTCTACACTTTCTGCTGTGACATAACGCCGTGCCACAACGACATCCTTTCTGCCGAGGCGATAGGCTCGATCGATCGCCTGCTGCTCGACTGCATCATTCCACCAGGGATCGATGAGAAATACATAATCGGCGGCCGTTAGATTAAGACCGACCCCTCCCGCCTTTAAACTCATCAGAAAGATCTGTGTGTTGCTATCCTCCTGAAAGCGTCTGACGACACTCTCACGATCTTTTGTAGAGCCATCTAAATACACATAACTCCACCCGCTGTCCTGAATATGTGTTTCTACGAGCTTTAGCATCTTAGTGAACTGACTAAATACAATCACCTTACACCCCTCTGCTACGACCTCACCAAGATCCGCGAGCACCCTCTCTAGCTTAGCGCTTAATTCCATACCGATCTCCAAGGAGGGATCAATCAGATGAGGATGACAACAGACCTGCCTGAGTCGAAGGATGGCTTCGAGCACCTGCATCCTATGCGCCCCCACTCCATCTTGCTCTATATTCTTGATCAACCCCTTCCTATGGGTCGATACAAGAGTTTCATAGATCTCTTTTTGAGAAGGGCTCATTTCCACCCAAACGGTCTGCAGAATTTTTTCAGGAAGGTCTAAGGCCACCTGGTTTTTCACCCTCCGCAGCAGAAAAGGTTTAATCTTTTTCTTAACTCTTTTCAGATACCGGTCATCTACCTGTGCTGCCATCATCTGCGAATGAAATTCCCCTCGACCATCCAACAGCTCAGGCTCTAGATAATGGAAAATAGACCACAAATCATCCCAACGATTTTCTACAGGCGTTCCGGTAATAGCAATTTTCATCTGTCCTTGCAAAGAAAATGCACATTCCGCTACCTGACTACCGGGATTTTTGATCATTTGAGCCTCGTCCAAGACCACACATGCAAAGGGAATTTTCCGTAATACATCGATATCGATCCTTAAGTGGGCATAGGAAGTTAAAATAACCTGCTTACCTTTTAAGATAGCCAGATCTTTACATCTCTCTTTGCCGCTATGCACATAGACATCTCTGCCTGGAACAAACTGACCCCACTCCCTTTTCCAGTTAAAAAGCAAAGAGGTAGGAGCCACAATCAAACACGGCTTATCAACCGGTATGCGAGAGAGAAAAGCAAGAACCTGCACCGTTTTACCAAGACCCATATCATCTGCTAACAACCCTGACAGACCGGAGCGATATAAAAGATCCAGCCAGTTCACCCCTTCTTGCTGATAAGGATATAAGACACCACGAAACCCACTACCCAAAGCCACGGACTCTGCCGTAGAACTATTTTTTAACCTCTCGAGCAAAGAGACGGTAAGAAGATCTGCATGAATATGCCGCTGATGGATAAGCCCCTCTAACAGTCCGACCTGGTGTTTTTTAAGAACCAAGCCACCCGCAGAAATCTCTGCTGATGTTAAATCACCAAGATCCCGTTCGATCTGAGAGGGATCGATAAGACCTACCGCATAAGGAGACAGCTCCACAAACCTTTGCCTACGATTAAAGGCACCAACGACATCCTGCACATCGACAGCATGCTCACTATAACAGAGCTGCCCTTTGGTGATAATCTCTTCCTTACTACTATAGACCTGCAAAGCAGTCGATGTATGATGACATACTCGCCGCCCTTTGGCATCGATAATTGTCCAACCGATTTCCAGTAAAAAGCTGATGGTTTTAGTGACTTGATCTAAAGGGCAGTAATAGTGCGAGCTACCGACCATCTTTTTTTGAAAACCGGTTTCTAAAAGATCTTTTTCCCAGCTTTTTTCAAGGGCAAGATCTCTAAAGGATCCACCTATTTCATGAAAAGAAACTTTCCCCCTCACTCCATAGTCCATCGATAAGCAGGCAAATGATCCATAAGGATCTGATAAGATGAGAACGGGCAAAGCCTGTAGAGGCACTGGAACTGACTCTGTTATGGGGGGCGCAATATTCCAAAGAATGAGAGAACCCGGATCCTCATCATCCTGGTAGAGATCGATAAACTGTTTTTTTTGCTTGCCTTCGAGAGAAAGAGGTCCTGGATAGACTTTAAGAAGTAAATTTCTATCGATATCTGTCGGGAAAACCACGACGGAACGATCGATCATACACCAGATCGGCATCGAAGGAAATAATAGATCGATCGATCTAAAGGAGGATTCCTTACCATCAATACGGACAAAGCCCTCAACATGAAGAGTATCTGCTCGCTCCTCTGCTCGAAAAAACACCTCTACTTTAGCAAATGGGTTGTAATAGACACTTTGCTGATTCCAAGAGAGTTTTTTGGCAAGTGCCAGCAGCTTGACCACCTCTTGTGACTTAGAGGAAGGGATGGTGATTTTTGTAATCGAGACCGTTTGCAACCGATCACTACCGCAAGAAATACCTACAGACCTCATATGCTCTTGCAGCAAGAAAGCATAAAGATCTTTTTCTACTTGCTGCGGTTTTAATAAGGCATCTGCGTACACGACACGAGAAGAACCAAACCCTTTATCTTTAACATGAAGAAGCAAGACATGTTCTTTATCTCTCTTTTCTATCTCGATGGAAAAAATCAGCTCAGACATTTAAATCAGCACCCGCTATAATGAACTCCATGAATAATAAACTACGCCTGCACCCTTCTAGCTTACAAAATTCTCTGCAAGCATGGGACGAAAAAGCCGATAAGCTCGCCCAGTCACACCCTCTAAAAACCCTATCCCACCTGCCGAAAATCGTAGGGATCACTCCTTCAACCTCTCGTTTTTTAAAGGGTAAAAGCCTGTGGTATCTTTTGCGTTATGACACAGGCAGAGTCTTTCTCCGCTATTTTTTTAAAAAACCTTTGAAACATGCTATCAATCTACTCTTATCCTATGCCAAAAAAAAGAGCTTTAGGCGAGACCAAGATTTTTTCTTTTATGGCATTAACAATGAACGAGATTTCTTAGAGCTTTTTAAAGACCCTAATCATCTTCTCGTCGTTGGATTTTCCTACTGCCACAAACCATTAGAATGTCCCGCTACAAGGTTTTCAGCAGACTGCATCCACGATCCGGCCCATCCGGTATGTGGACAGTGCTTCATCGGCAAAACGATCAACCATCTACCTAAACATCACGTGATCCCTTTGCTCATCCCAACGATCCATTATATCGGAGAGAAAATCTTTGAAATCATCGATCAAAACCCATTAAAAAAAGTATCCTTTCTTATTACCGCCTGTGAGATGACTCTGGAGATGTTTGGAGATTGGGGCAATATGGTGAATGTCAAAGGAATCGGCGTACGCCTTGACGGAAGAATTTGTAACACCATGAAAGCCTTCAAGCTATCCGAAGAAGGGATTAAACCAGGCCTCACTGTGGTCACAGAGCCCACACAAGAAAGGATTCTCCACCTTATTTCCCTTTTACATCCCCATAATGATACCACTTCCGAAACGGTTTAGGGCGCCCATCCCCTTGCTGATAGGGACGTAGGCGCTCAGCACCCTGACAATCTGTGCAGCAGGATCCCTGATATTTTTCAGCGCAGTTAGGACAACATAAAAAAAGCTCATTACAATCCATATTAGCGCAGTTATAATATACATCAGAGGGGCACTGACAATGGCTACAAGAGCTGATTACCTTCTCTTTGCCATCTTGCGCGATGGAAACCGAGAGTCTGTCATCAAAGACAAATAACTTACCCTTCCATTGATCCGAACCCTCTTGCTGACCATATTTAATGACCCCGCCATCCAGCTGATATACAGTCCCAAACCCTTCCTGCTTCATGAGAGCAGAATAGAGCTCGCAGCGGATACCCCCTGTACAATACATCATCACTTTGGTAGTAGCTGGGTTGTATTCTTTTTTTAAAGCATCTACATACTCGGGGAATTTACGGAATGTATCCAAAGCAGGCTTTAAGGCTCCCTCAAAATGACCGATGACCCACTCGTAATCATTTCTTACATCGATGACAATGGTATCGTTATCTTTTTGACAGAGCATCTGTTTCCACTCCGAAGCAGATAGGTGCTTGCCCGCCTGTGTGAGATCACAAGCTCTATCCAGAGCTACAAGCTGCTCTTTATATTTAACAGTCGTTTTAGGAAAAGCGTGCTCTGGATGGATATGGATCTTAAAATCAATCTCTTTAAATCTTTCATCCCCTTTTACCCACTCCATATACTCTATGGCATGAGATTCTAAAGCGCTCATTTGCCCGTTAATTCCTTCCTGAGAAATATAAACCCGCGAACGAATATCACGTGTTTTAAAAAACTCATGGTGCTTACGCACCTCTTCACGGGGATCGGAAATGGGGGTAAAAATATAAAAAGCGAGCACATAATAAGATTCCATAGACCAACACACCCTAAAAAAAAGTAACACTGATAAACAGAAACTATAGATATACAATGGGAAATCCACAAGCAAAAACCACCCCTAAAAATACCCCGCACACCCTAAAAAATCATTTACCTTTCACTTGCTAAAAAGCTTTTTGCCAGACTACAGCTCTTCTGAATAAAGAATATTCATAGAGAAGAACAATGACCCCAAAATCTGGCGGATATTAAAAGATTCCACCTTATCATTGAAACCATGTCCGATCAAAAACGGATCCGCACAAATGATCAACTCCTGAAGGCGATCCGAGTTTTGTGTATGATGAGCCAATTCCTTCTTGTCTATTACAGTGCACCACCGTTTGAGTGATTGAACAATTCGCCCTGGGGAGACTGTTGCCTATCTATGCCACTTCCCGCGATTTGATGATCCTTATATTACAGCGATTATTACCGAAAAACCCCCTATCCGATAGTAGCGGAATTTCTCATCACCGCTAAAGAGACTAAAGGAGTGAGTTATGATCTCATGTCTCAGGAATTGATAAAAAGGGATCATATAACTTGGGTTTTTACTGACTGTAAAACACCTGCTTAAAAATTTAATTTTCCTGCCTGCGTCGAGATTCAACAGGCAGCCAGCATAGGATTACCTGTACAATCCAACCTCAAGCAATAGGTGTCAAAAAAATACAAGACTCCTAATTCTACTGTATTGTCTATACTGGTTTTCAAAAATTATGAACTATTCCCATTTCCCCTACCAAGGGAATGGCTCTAAAGCAAATTACCACTTGTTTAAAAAGCACTTTGTGTAATAGGATGTGTGTCTTCCATGTTAACAGTATCAATTACTAGGAGAAACTGTTGACCGTACCAACTACTAGGAGAAACAATGGCTCGATACACTGGCCCAAAAAACCGAATCGCACGTCGCTTTGGGGTTAACATCTTCGGACGCGCTCGCAATCCTCTACTGCATAAACCAAACCCATCTGGAATGCACGGTGCAAAGCGCAAGAAAAAATCTGACTTCGGCGTACAGCTTGATGAACAGCAAAAACTGAAAGCTGTTTACGGCATGCTTAGCCGGAAACAACTGATCCGTTACTTTAAAGAAGCGGAACAGTCCAAGATGAATACACCACAAGCTTTCATAGAAAGACTTGAGTGCCGTCTTGACACTGTGGTCTATAGACTACGTTTTGCCAACACGATCTTTAGTGCTCAGCAGCTCGTATCCCATGGACATATCTTTGTGAACGGGAAAAAAGTTGATCGCCGCTCTTTCTACGTAAGACCTGGCATGGTGATTTCTGTTAAACCTAAGTCACAAAACAACTCACTTGTAAAGACTAACGTTGAATTAACAGCTCGTGATGTTCCTGAATATCTAGTGCTTGACGAAGGAAAGTTCTCTGGAACGCTTATTGCATCACCGCATACAGACCAGATTCCTCTCCCTCTTCCGATCAACATACCCCTGATCTGCGAATTCTTAGCTCACTCCAGCTAATAGGATCGTACAGACACTTCGATTTTAAAAGACAGCTTTATTATAAAGCTGTCTTTTTTATTTTTAATTCATGCCTATTTTGAATAGTAATAAAATATTTATTACTATGTTTTATCCGATAAAGTAGTCGCAAATAATTATAAAAAGAAAAAACCCACCACAATTAACAAAACATTAATATTTCCCCCATATACTTAAAGTAGTAAAGAGGAAATTAGAATGAACGCATGTAGTAACCTACCTCCCCTATTTATCCCCCCACCGCCAGAAGGAGCTGACTCGCGACCACAGGCATGCATGCGCGTGGCTAACAAAGTCGCAATCATAGCCCTAGCCGTGATCTGCGTAGCTGCAGCTGCCGGCCTTATCTTAGGAGCGACTATACTAACTGGAGGGGTGTTTCCTTTAGCAGTAGCGGGTGTTGCCATCTCAACATGCCTACTCATGAAAATAGGCGCAGCCTGCCTGGCGACCGGTGTACTCACAAGGGTAGTCTATCACTGCCTACCTGCTCACAAGCTTGCAGAAGAACAACATACAGTGTCGGTGCTTGAATCCGTTATACAAAGTCTTCAAAAATCGCAGTTTGAAGACCAGTGGCTTACACAAGCGGGAGTAGATGCGTATTTAACTCCAGAAGAAAAAACACAAGTCATCGAGCAGATTAAGAAAGGTCTAAAGAATGTAAAGAGTGGTGATCTTATACCTGCGGATTGGGACCCCAAGCAAATCCAGACGCTGCAGAAGGCGATTGTATCACTAAAAGAGTTTATCTCTCAGGACACAAGAGAACTTAAAAACATGCTGGAGCAGTCCTTAACCCCTATAAAAGAGACCTTATTCAACCTACAAAAGGCCTATCCTGATAACCTTATTCTAAAAGAGCTACTTCCTGATACTGATCAGGGCAACTCCACCTCGACCACTTGGGAACAATATCAAGCGGATAGAGACACAATAGATCCGATAATAAAGAAACTGACAGATTTTCCAGAAGGTGGAAGCGCCATACTGCAGAAGGCAAAGCTTGTTTGTCAGTCGAAATCCTCTGTGATAGAAACCTCATCGCAGATTCGCTTGGCTTATGCTACAAACGCAATCCTTACGATGCAAGGACTAATAAAGCACCTGGATGCGATGATAGATATGGAAGGCAATAAGAACGAGACTGTTAAAGATCTCCTTAGACCCTTATCGACCAATATACAAAGTCTATTTGCCGCAGATCAGGATCCCCCATCGAAGAAAATCAACGACCTGGCTGAGAAGATACAGGATCTGGCAAGACATTATTCACCGCCACAGAGTAATAAAAACGGGACAATAGAAGGCATCGTACAACTCGGCATTCTGGCTGAGGCTATGAAAAAGGCTCAAGATGATATAGCACAAAATGTACCACACTTCTGTACACACCAAACCTACGATCCCGAATCCACAACAACCTCAAAAGACCAACGTTTAGAAAAGATAATCAAGATTCTCGAGGACGACATGAACCGCCGATTCATACCGAATACAAACTCTCGAGCATTCTCGCTAAAAGTAGACAATCAACCATACGGGATAGACCTAAGCGATATACTTAAGGATGACCCCGAACGGCAGTTAAAGCAGAACTCACGGACAAAGGAAAAAGTGACTGAGCTTGACAATCACATTAAAACACTTCTCAAGGATTCAATAGCAGGTCTATCTGCTGAAGAACAAGAGAGAAAAACTCTCTTGATACTAGAGCAGCTACAACAGGGCTCTTTCACTGATATTCAGTCCCAGCTATTAGCTCGTTTTGGTTTAACAGTTGGCACTCAACAATCTGTTTCTATCCATCTATTTGTAAAGGATAAACAAATATTTGTAACACATACGGCGACTTTTGAAGAACAACGAGATAATCCAGAGGACCCCAGCGGCACCGGCAAGTTCTTCTATGGCACAAGCACTCAAAATCTTCCTTATCGACCAGGAAAGTACACGATCGAAACAGGTTACCTGCCTGATAAGGTGACTACCACATGAGCCATTAAGGACAGTTTCAAGAAACCTGATTGAGAGGGGGAGAATAGCCACTCTCCCCAATCATCTATGATCTCCTGAAATCAAAGAGCCTTTCATCGGCTCGATCTACGCGACAGTCTATATCCTCTGCAGATCCCAGCCCTATTATCGGATGAGCTGCTTGCATCTATGGAAGAGATAGATCATACACGTTGTAGAGAGGGCAACAAATTTCCTGTTATTTTGCTCGCGAAAATCAGCAGTATTACCTATTGTTTTTACCCAACAATCGATAAGTTTCCGTACCATCGATCCATTGCCTTAGATCTTGAAAGAATAGAGATAAAAACGGATACCCGCTGATACATAGACATAGGAATACATGCCCCGATTATTTACACACCGTCCAAGACGAGATGCCGATATCCCTTCACCGAGCCCATCTCCTCTAATAGCCTTGCGGCAGGCTCATCAAGAAAGAATCACAGCAGAAGCACTTAGTCACTTATACGATAGACATGGAATACGAGAGCTCGAAAAAAAAACAACTCTTACAGTGATTAAGGAGGGGAGCTTATCTTTAAAAGATGTATGCACCTCTCTACAAGCAGATAAAGAGGTGGCGCTTGCTGCAGTATCCCATTACGGACCAGATCTGAGGTATTGCTCTGAAACATTACGAGCCGATAAACAGGTTGTCCTTGCAGCCGTAGAGCAATACCCTGACGCCTTGAAGTACGCCTCTGAGGTGTTACAGAAGAAGCTAGAGCTTCCCAACGATCGAATCTCGGCTAAGCTTACCTCGCAAAGGGCGATAGAAGTGCTAGCCTGGAAAACCCTTTTAGGAACATCCCATCGTTAAGACATTCATGATGGGTTCCTGCATTTTCTATATCGTAGGATACGTAAAAATAAAGCCTGCTTGCTTGATTTTATGATTACAGACAACAGACCCACACCCGTGCTCTGCTGTTTTTGTCGGATCCCATAGGGGTGGATCGATAGCAAGATCGGTACATAGACGATGGTATAGTTCTTGCCTTGTTGGATGGGAATCGGAGGCTACGTTAAACACTCCTGTGAGATGGTTATCGATACAAAACCATGCCGCGTTAACCACATCCTCTTGGTGGATATGGTTGGTAGGCTCAAGACCTGTGCCAGGAAGCCTTTTACCCGATAACATGCCAGCGCGATCTGGTAGCTCCCTACCTGGACCATAAATACCCGCTAACCGAAGAATACATACCGACACCCATCTATTTTGACATGCAAGATAGGTGTTTTCTGTGTCGAAGAGTAGCTGAGCTCTCAAAGAGATTAAAGGCAGTGAGCTCTCTTCCGATACGAGGCTGCCTTTGCAGCCTTGGTATACGAAAGTACTACTTGTATACAGAACATACAACGGCTTCTGCCTTCTTTGCAGGATCGGCATGATGCTTTCTGCCGTGCGCAAGTAGACTTCTTCATAAGAGGCTCCGGCAGCTGGAGCTATAAAAATGGTGAGGATATCAATGCGATCGATGATCTGCTCGAGAGAGTTTGGATCACCCCCGTCTATAACAACGACCTCTGCTGCCAAACAAGAAAGGGAAGCTACCCGACTTGAGCTTGTCGTAGAGGCAATATAATCGGCGCGCGAGACAGGACGCTGCTCTAAAAATCGGCTGCCAATATACCCACATCCCAAAACAAAAAGCATTTCTTCCTCCTAAACAAGATCCTGAGTAATCCGTTTTTTGATTTTAACAAAGCTGAGTAGATCACCTACATTACCTATCCACGCATAGGCAATTAAGCTTAAGCAAAAAAATCCTGTAAGAACAATCATCTGCAATACCTGCGTGATCCAATCTCTTGCAAAGACAGGAGTTCCCTCTCCTGTTAAAAGGGGAAAGGTCGGATCCCCCATCAAAAAATAGCCAATAGAGGCAGAGGTGAGGCCTGCTCCGAGGCTACACAGCGCCGTACCCATACAACCTTTCATCGCCACCCCTAAAAAAGGACCCATCTGCGCGCGTAACAGAACAGCAAGAACGAAGAAATTCACGAAGGCAGACGCACTGGTAGCAAGAGCTATACTTAACGCCCCCCATCCAAAATGCATAACAAAGACATAGTTTAAAAAGATATTACATAGAACTGATACACTCGCTGCAATGGTTGGAGCTTGAAACTTTTTCTTGGCATAAAAAGCAGGGGCCAGCAGCATCACGCCGACCGAAGGAATAAGCCCTATGGCATACCCCCACAAACACAGGACTGTTTCTGAGGTGGCAACGATGCTAAAATCCCCGCGCCCATAAACCATATTAATACCCACACTCCCTAAAACAAATAAAGCGATCATGCAAGGAAGAAGCAGGTTGCAACTTTTCCTGAGCGCGTAGCTCAGGCAGCTTTTATAATGCCCCATATCTTCTCCTATGGCTGCCTTGGAAAGAGAAGGCAGAAGGGCTGAGGCTAGTGCCACACCAAAAATACCTACTGGCACCTGCTCGATCCGTATGGCATACCAAAGATAGGCCGGTCCTTCGACCGATGCATATCTTGCAAACACCGCATCGAGAGCGCTGTTAATTTGGAGTGCACCAACCCCTAGAGTGCCTAAAAAAAAGGGTTTTATCATCTTCTTTACATCTGGCGTGAAAAAATCGAGAGAAAGGATTTGTTTCATCGGTAGCGTGCGCTTGATATATTGCACTATTTTAGGCAGCAGAATGGCCCAATGGAAAAAAAAGGCTAGAAGCATCGATAAAGAAAGCCCTATCGCTGCATCCGATGAGGAAGCGTTTCTAAAATAAAATACCGCAAAAATCCAAACCAGGTTAAAGCCAACAGGGGCAAGCCCTGGCAGAAAAAACATTTTCTCACACTGCAATAACGCGCTACTTAGTCCAAAGAGACAAATAAATAAAACGCCAGGAAGCATCAGTAAAGACAAATACAAAATCTCTTTTGTGGACTCTTGCAAAGATCCGTAATGATAAACGAGCCATAAAACGATTTCAGCAAAGCCTATGACGAAGAGAAGAAAAAAGATGAGCATCAGCAGAACATCCCGAAAAAAGCGGGCTGCAGACTCTGCAGACTCCCCCTTCAGCCGCTGGAAATGAGGAACAAATCCCGATGCGATGGGGCTTTCTCCAAAAAGACGTCTGGCAAGACTGGCAAAGCGATAGGCCACCATAAAGGCGGCAAGAGCGCCACTACTACCAAAACAAAAAGCCATTGCCATATCCCGAACACCTCCCGTCAAACGACTAATCAGAGTGCCGGATAAAAAAGAAAGAGACGATCGGGCCACCGTCTTTACTGCATCATTTTCCATAAGATTAAAGACCTCCCCTTAAAAAGATTGTATCTTGTAAAGATCTATAGTATCTCTTAAAATTTCTGTTTTGTAAAATAGAGAATTTTTTAATGAAAAATACACATCCAGACCAGTTGCTTATTGGAGCACATACCTCAACGGCAGGAGGATTGCAGAATGCACTACTTGAGGGAGCAGAAATCGGTGCAACGACAATCCAACTCTTTACACGCAATCAAAAGCGGTGGAATAATAAGCCTATCGAAGAAGAAGAGGCCGCAGGCTTTAAAGAGCTGCAACAGAGGCTAAATATCCAGAAAATTATGAGTCACGACAGCTATTTAATCAACCTGGGATCTCCTCATGCCGATGGCCTGGTAAAAAGTCTTGCAGCCTTTAAAGAAGAACTTAAGCGCTGCCATGCCCTGGACCTATCATTTGTAAATTTCCATCCGGGATCTGCGTTAGAATCATCCGAAGAAGAGTGTTTAGACACTATCGTAGGCAGCCTGCTGTCTCTAGAGAAAGAGATCCATCAAGGCAGTACCCGTCTTCTACTCGAAGCCACAGCCGGTCAAGGATCGAATGTTGGATACCGTTTTGAGCATCTCGATTACATCATCAAAGCAACCCATAGGACGATCCCTATCGGAGTCTGTATCGATACATGCCATATCTTTGCAGCAGGGTACGATATTAGAACGGCTGAAACACTCCATCACACTCTTGAAGAATTCGATCGTATCGTAGGAATGGAAAATTTGTATGCCTTTCATGTCAATGACTCCCTCAAACCTTTTGCCTCACGTAAAGATCGACATGCTCCTTTAGGGGAGGGGGAAATCGGCATCTGCTGCTTTCAAGCGCTGATGACCCACCCTTTGACAAGAAACATCCCTAAATACTTAGAAACCCCCGATGGCCCCTCTCTTTGGAAAAAAGAGATTACCATGCTAAGACAATTTGCTCACAAACCATAGAAGAGTATATGAAAAAAATAAAAATTAAAGAGATTACAATAAAAGCCCTCAACGAGCCTATTACTGTATGTGGATGGGTCCGAACTATTCGCAACCAAAAGACTTTTGCTTTTATCGAGCTCAACGATGGATCTACCCTATCTGGGATCCAGATTGTAGCCTCTCAAGATATCCCCTGTTATGAAGAGATAATTAGCAAGATTACAACGGGTACCTCTATCCGAGTAGAGGGAGTGCTTGTTGCAAGCCCTGAGGGACATAAACAGCAATTTGAGCTGCAAGCCCAGCAGATCCATATCTATGGAGAGTGTAGCGCTGAAGATTATCCCCTGCAAAAAAAACGTCATTCTTTTGAATTTTTACGTACGATTGCCCACCTACGCCCTAGAACGAATACGCAAGGTGCGGTACTGAGAGTACGCAATGCGTTAAGTTTTGCCACCCACAGCTTCTTTCAAAGCAGAGGCTTTCTCTACGTACAGACTCCTATTATTACTGCCTCTGACTGTGAAGGAGCAGGCGCTCAATTCCTGGTGACTACGATGAATGTCAATAAACTACCAAGACATAGCGATGGCACCGTGGACTTCAGCAAAGACTTCTTTCAAAAGCCTGCATATCTCACCGTCTCTGGGCAGCTGAACGCAGAGACTCTGGCATGTGCGATGTCGGATGTCTATACCTTTGGACCGACCTTTAGAGCGGAAAACTCGAACACCTCGAGACACCTGGCAGAGTTTTGGATGATCGAGCCTGAGATGGCTTTTGCAAGCCTACAAGATGACATGGAGTGTGCTGAGGCGTACCTAAAATATACGATGAACTATATCTTAGAACACTGCGCAGAAGATCTGGCCTTCTTTGATCAGTTTGTAGAAAAAGGGCTTATTGAGAGACTTAAACAGGTGGTGGGAACCCCTTTTGCACACATGACCTATACGGCAGCGATTGCGATTCTGCTTAAAGCAGATCAGAAATTCGAGTTCCCAGTTAGCTGGGGTTGTGATTTACAATCGGAACACGAACGATATCTATCTGAGCAGTATTGCAAAAAGCCTGTTATCCTCACAGACTACCCCAAAGAAATCAAAGCCTTCTATATGAAAATGAATGATGACCAGAAAACAGTGGCTGCTATGGATGTTCTTGTACCCAAAATTGGAGAACTGATCGGCGGCAGTCAAAGGGAAGATCAACTAGATCTGCTAGAGAAAAGGATTCTTGAATTTGGCCTTCATCCTGCAGATTACTCTTGGTATACCCAACTGAGAAAATATGGCTCCGTTCCTCATGCGGGTTTTGGAGCAGGATTTGAGCGACTGATTCAGTTTGCCACAGGCATGGAAAACATCCGAGATGTTATCCCTTTTCCTCGATACCCGGGCCATGCAGAATTCTAGCCTGCACTCTTTGTCATGTTTTCTTAATTTCCGGCAAGAAAACATGACGCTCTTTTTGTGCTAACACAATAGCCCCTACTCCAAATAGAATAGATAGAATAATACAGAATGTCCCAACAAAAGGAATGATCCCTACCAGAGAGTAGAGGAGCAATCCGAGAACAAGGGTCGTTAGACGCCCAATATGGATATGAACCTTTTTCACTATCTTCCCTGTAAGCCATAAAATCACTACAATCTTTGCAGTATAAAACCCAAAGACATTGAGGGTAATCAGAGCCAGTGCTAGGGGAGCCCCAATGATTGTCAGTAAAAAAACAGTGCAAATGATAGGAACTAAAAGTAAAGCAAACACCCCATAACCAAAACACAAGGCCTTTTGATGCTCAAGTATGGAAATGGTTGTATTTAACTTATAACTAAAAAGAAAAATAAGGAGCCAACCAAATAAAAAATCAAAAAAGAAATTCATTAAAAAAGGGGTTACTTTAGATAGGATAAAAAAACCCTGAAACCAATGCCACTTAAACACATTATCAAGGCTTGTGCGATGGTATTCGATAGAACCGTGAATCACGGCCTTAGGATCAACTTTCCCCTCGATGCTGCCATGATAGTTAAGCCCTGCGTCAAAAGAGGCTGTCGAAGTGATTTTCAGGTCATGGACAACGGCTGACACGGGCCGATGAATTCTTGCGCCAACCTTTAAATGAGAAACCCATAGACTCACAGGGCCTTCAATCTCTCCGGCAAGATCTGCATTAGAAGAGGTAGCAACAACCTTTCCATCAATCCTTGCTGTAGAAAAAGACTGAATATTTCCCGCCATGGCCGTTATATTTTTACCAACATGTCCTGATATAGTAAGTTGCCCTCCCAAAAACAGAACATTGCCGGTTACAACGCCTGTGATTTCAGCTCCCCCGCAAGCGAGTAACAGATCCCCTTCAACGACCCCACTAATAATCACTTGTCCTGCACATATATAGGCTGAACCTTTTACCGTACCTGCAATAGCAACACTTGCCCCCGAGGCAAAATAGCTTCCTAAAAAAACTCGTCCCTCCTCTAAATCTTCTGAATCCCCATCATTGGTGTCTGCACATAAGAAGAACGGAAAAAAGCAGAAAACTAAAATCCTTAAACAGATGCCCATGTAGAACCCTTTATACATTTTTGATGATAACAGGCTAGCTGAGCTGCAATGACCTGATCTAATACAATGGTGAGCTGCTCTTTTTCCAATCTATTCATTTTTTGTTTTTGAGAAACAAAAGAGTTCATTTCTTCAATATTAAATAAACTAATATGAGGATGCTTAGAGATTTGAGGGTCGACACTTCTAGGCATACTCAGATCAATAATCAACGAGGCTGGAATAACGGAGCCTGGCTCTGTAAAGAGAAAGCAGTGTTCTTTCTTCAATAGGAACTCACTATGGCTTGTACCACAGACGATCATATCATAGCGGACCCATAACTGTAGGTCCTCCCAAGGCAGTAGCTGAGCCCCCGCTTTATCCAGAAAGGGTCTGGCAGCAGAAGGGGATCGTGTAGTCATATGGAGATTGCGCCAGCCTTTACTATGCAAATAAGAAAGGACCAATCTATTAATCTCTGAGTTACCTACAAATAAAATAGAGGGTGAGCGGAGAGGAAAAAAGGCTTTAGTGAGATCTGATACTACCCCCTGTAAAGAGGCTTTGTTCCGAGGTAGATGAAACTGGCTGCGTATTTGCTTGGCCACTTTTAACGCCTTTTGAAACATATAATGCATGCAAGAGGAAAGTCTCTGGTATTGACAGGCATTTTCGTAGGCTTTTTTCACCTGATTTTGAATTTCGGCCTCACCAAAAATAATGCTATCAAAACCTGCTGTAACCCTTGTCAGGTGGCTATAGCATTCGCTACCGAAATAAGAGTATAAAGAATGTTCAAACGAGAGATCGACATCCTGTCGCAACAGATGAATAAGCTCGGTATGGGCAGCGGCTAGATCATCTGCGCTAAAATAGATCTCTGTACGATTGCAAGTAGACAGTAAAACATAGGTAAAGGTACGTAAATTCCAGTATTGTGCCACAAGATGCGCCTGTGCTGTTTTAGCAAGCAGCTCACGCACCTTGAGATCTGATGACTTATAATTGATACCTAATACACCAATGCGCATAGTACCCCGCTCCCCCCCCTTTAAACCTATACGATCTTGTTATAAAGGAGCAGACCATTATTTCAAAACGAGCATTTCTTATTTTGCATGAATGACCGATAAAATATCGTCGAGACCAAAGCCTTTTCTTTGCAAAAACAAAACCATTTTTCTTTTCTGCACAGGATCTTGCAAAGAGAGATTGCGGATCTTTTTTTGTAGGAGTCTGGCAATTTCTTCTCGAGGGTTAAAGGACAGTCCCTGCAGACACTCTGCCACTGCTTGGGGATCGAAATGGTATCTAGCAAGATACGCCAGAATCATCCTTTTTCCCTTGCCCTGGCCGATCAGCTTTTCTATGACGGAACGCAGACGGGTCTCATCGCAGAGGGCGCCAATATGTTTTGCATAGTCTATCGCTTCCGCTACACTCCCCTGACAAAACCCCTTATCTAGAAGACGAGCCTTTAGCTCCACTTCAAAGCAGGATCTTCTAGACAGGATCTCTAAAGCACACACCTTTGCATACCTGGGCTCTTTTTCCAGAAATCTCGCTTTAAACTCCTGACAATCAAACCTTTGAACGCCATCTTTCAACATCTTATTATACAAGGACTTATGCACTATTCTCCACAGAAGCCCTTCTTCTTCATATAACGCAAAAAAATCTCTTTTGCCACTCCAAGGCTCCACTCTCATCTCACTCATCATCAACCCCTAACAACTAAATAAAATACTATATAAAATTTGACAAATTAATAGATTACTGATAAAATAAATACGTAGGTTAATTAGAACACTTAAAAAGGATGTAATATAAATGGACCCAATTACAAGCTCAAGTTCAACTGATTCATACTGGTACTCTCAAATGGTGATAGATGCGCAGAATGCGGACACTACCTTAGACGGCTTGGCCATTGCATCAGACGAATATAATGACGCAATGGGCTATGATGCAACAGCAGAAGTACAGAATAGCATCGAATCTAACGGGACTGTTGGAGACTCCGAAGGATTCGACGAAGCGATGAGCTCTGAACAGTCTTGTTCGCCAGACTGTCAGGCCCCTAAATAAAACATAATACAAACAGCCTAAATGCCGTCGGATTATGAACTATCCCCTTTCTTTTGCCGAAGACCACGCACCTTGCGTGGTCTTTTTTTATAATACCTTTTCAAGATTCCTAACATTGAATAATATATCCAAATGAATTATAAAGTATATTATATATAATAAATTATTGCAAGGCCTCCTCATGACAGACCATATTGATTTTAAGCCTCCCTCACAGCATCAACCTAAAGAATCGAGTGTAAACCCGACAGGGAATTTCTCTGAAATAAAAAAAAATGTAGCTGTCTCACCGGAAGATCTTACAAAAATCCAGTCCTCTGGCTTCAGTGATACCCTAGATGCAACGGAAGAGGAAGGCTCCTCAGATCCTATCAGTGGTCCATGGGCACAGGTACTTCCTGCCGGAGCCACAAAGAAAGATCTTGCGATTTTCCTGAGAACTTTAGAAACAAGCATTGTATACCAAATCAAGCATGAGGCTGAAAAAGTCCATGCAGCCCAGAAAAAACTAAAAGACGTCATCGAAGGAAAAGACCCTGACGAGTGATAGAAACTATTTTCCCCTTTAGGTCGGGTTTTCCTCTCTTTTTATTTTGCCTGTTAAAGAGGATCGGGGGTATAATCCCCTTTACAAACTCTTGATTTTTTAAAGAAGAAATATGATTTTATAAAATCTAGGGCTTCATTGATCATAAATAACTCATCTTAAATGAGTTAAAGATGATTATTTTTAATATTTTTCTTGATAAATGTTAAGCAATTATTTGAGTTTTTTACAAAAAAAGTGGAACATCGAGGCTCCACTCGACATCAGTTAAATCTATCATGCTGAATAGCATACGTGTCGAGCAAAATTTTCATCAAGATGATTTTCGAATCACGAGCGGCATATAACGGTATCGTAAACTTTACTTTATTAAATTTTAACAGATTTAATAAAATAAAGTTAAATTAATAATTAATTAACACTATTTTGATATAAATATAATAACAGAGAAAAATTTAGGTTCTTATGAATGCAATAAATAGTTGGATGAGGGGATGTATTCCTCAAAGAGGAACATTAGTAGGGGCTGGAAAAGCATGTACACTTTTGGCATTGACAGTGGTTGGAGCACGCTCAATCCCTTTCTTAAAGCGTAATATACCAGCAATGGGA
>CAMDPQ010000018.1 GCA_945905275.1 Chlamydia trachomatis | reverse complement strand
TAAGCAAAACAGCCCTTTGCGATAGCCCTGATTCTGACAAAGATGTCATAAGGACTCCCCAATCTAAGGATGCATTCCAGCTTGCAAACTGTATGAGCATGAAGCGATTCATTCGACATAGGTGTCATCTTATAGCCTCCGAGTCATGGGTTATCGAAACAGTATGATAGAAACGCCAACTGGCAAAAGATTATGGAAAGAAAATAATTTGCGACAATAAAAAAAAGAGGGCAGAAAAGAAAAAGCCCTCCCTTACACCTCGTGTGATAAGAAGAGCCTTTGACCTTACCCTAGGCTATAGTAATGTCTTTACAGAGATATACATCCTGGATAGCATGTAAAAGTTCTACACCCTGCTGCAAAGGCTTCTGAAAGGCTTTTCTACCAGAAATCAGTCCCATACCACCTGCTCTTTTGTTGATGACGGCTGTCTGGACTGCATCGAACAGGTCATTATCTCCAGAGGGGCCGCCAGAGTTAATAAGCCCAATACGTCCCATATACCCATTAGCTACTTGATACCTTGTCAGATCAATGGGATGAGGGCTTGCGAGGGTCGTATACATCGCTTCGGTCTGCTTACCAAAGTTCAAGGCCTTAAAACCCCCATTATTCATAGGGAGCTTCTGTTTAACGATATCTGCTTTAATGGTTGCACCTAAGTGATTGGCTTGTCCTGTAAGGTCAGCAGCGTCATGGTAATCGAGTTCTTTGGTTTTAAAAGAGGGATTTCTTAAATAGCACCATAGGACAGTGGCCATACCGAGCTCATGAGCCCGTTCAAATGCTTGGCTGACTTCGATGATTTGTCTTGTACTTTCTGCAGAACCAAAATAAATCGTGGCTCCCACGGCGACACACCCCATGTCATAGGCCTGCTCTACGCTGCTAAAAAAAATTTGATCATATTTATTAGGATAAGAAAGAAGCTCATTGTGATTGAGCTTTAACATAAACGGAATCTTATGAGCATATTTTCTAGCCACACTGGAAAGGACCCCTAAGGTAGAGGCAACTGCATTACATCCCCCTTCTATGGCAAGCTTTACAATATTTTCAGAATCAAAGTAGCTTGGATTCTTCGCGAAGGAAGCTCCGGCAGAATGCTCAATTCCTTGGTCTACTGGCAGCATGGACAAGTACCCTGTTCCTGACAGCCTCCCTGCATTATAGAGTGTCTGCAGGCTTCTAAGGACACGTGGGTTTCTATCGGAGGAGGCAAAGATACGATCGACAAAATCACCACCAGGCAAATGGAGATGCTCTTTTGGTATTGTTGTACATACATGCTCCAACAACTCTTTTGCTTTCGATCCGAGTATCTTTTCGATTTTTTCTTTTGTCATCTTTTCTCCTTCGAACATTCTATTTTAAGCCTTTTTCACACTTTACACAAAATGGAACCTTTTTTTAAAGAGCAACTATTTAAGCTCATCTGCAATTTGACTCAGGCTCTTTCCTTTGGTTTCGGGTATAAAAAAATAAATAAAGAGCAGAGCTATGCACGTAAAAAGGGTAAAGAGAGCAAATACAGAACCGATACCGACCGATGCCAGAAGCAAAGGGAAAGAAAAACTTAAGAGATAATTAAATACCCAGTTAGAGCCTATAGCAAGACTAATTGCCCGACCTCTGATTGCTAAAGGATATAGCTCTGCAGTAACCACAAAAGTCACAGGACCCAGTCCGATAGCAAAACATCCCATATATCCAATTAAACAAAAGAGGCCAATCCAGTGAAGGATACTACTGCCTAGACCGATTATAAACGAAAAAATAAGTAAAAAGAACGCCATACCTGACAGGCTGATAAACAATAAGGACCGTCTTCCCATTTTATCAATCAAACGTAATGACAGCCCGGTGGATATAAGATTCACCATGCCGATGGCAATAGAGGCAAGGATAGCAAGATGTAGAGAGGAAAACCCTACTGCCTGAAAAATCTTCGGAGAATAGTAGAGCACCATATTCACCCCTGTTATTTGCTGAAACATATTCAGAATGATGCCAAGACCCACAACCTTACGTATACGGGGATTCTGAAGCATCTCCAAAAAACCAGCTGTTTTGGGCGATGAGATAGGCTGAGTACTGGCATCCATGGATCCCTTCCAAAGACGATCGCTACGTAATTTCTCAAAAGCTAGTTCTGCCTGAGCTTTAAGCCCCTTAGACAAAAGCCAGGAGGGACTTTCAGGGGAAAAGATGAGACAACCCAGCTGCAATACACAAGGCAGAAAACCGATCGCAAACATAAAACGCCAGCCTCCAGAGCTTGAAAAAACAGCATTCACCGCATAAGCAAGCAAAAACCCAATAGCGACAAAAAACTGATACATTGCAACAAAGCGTCCTCTGCAATAGTCAGGTGATATTTCAGAAAGATACAAAGGAACTAAGCTAGATACAATACCGATAGCCACACCTGTGATCAACCGTCCCAGGACGATATCCAGCAGAGATTGCGCAGATACGACAAGCAAGGTACCTATACAGAATAGAATAGCCTGAAGAAACAGCCCCTTTAAACGGCCAAACCGATCAGCAATCCATCCCGATATGGCCACACCAAACATGGCCCCTATCAGCAAAACACTAACAATGAATCCTTGGTGGGCGTAGCTGAGCTCGTATTGTTTAGTAAGAAAAGGAAGAGCGCCTGATATAATCCCAGACTGCAATCCCACAGAACACCCACCTAGAGCAGCGACATACAGTGTATATACTGCACCACGACTATACCGTTCCTTATCTTCCATAACACCCTCTTATTTAAGCCATTTTTAATACATCGACAAGTAAATTCTTGCTCATTAAGCGGTAACGAGATCCCATGCGTTCGACAGACTCCCCGTTATAATGAAACCCCATCCGCTGATAAAAACCCTGCAGCTCTTCTCGTGCGAATACAGACAGATCCACAATCCCTTTTGCCGATAAAGATTGCTCCAGAGCATGCATGAGCTTACGGGCGCATCCTGCACCCCTATAGTCTTCACTAAGAGCCAGCTGCATAATCTGCCCAGAGGTCTCTGATTTAGGATGAAACACAAGACAACCTACGATCTTTTTATCGTGGAGGACAAGTAGATGCGTCGACTCCATTTCTTCAGGGATGACCTCAGATCCTGGAGGCATCCCTAACGGCTTACGAAGCACTTCCCAGCGAAGCATCAGTTCATCACGATAATAGGCATGTGCTGGCGTAATGAATTTACATTTCATAAGAACCCCATTTTTTATGAATGGCACGTAAAATTTCAAGGTACGCAAATGTCTATATATTTTAACATATTTTTAGAGTGAAACCAAAAAGAAAGATCACAGTATGGTTAGAATCCGGCGAGAATGGGTAAAAGAAAAGTGGTCTAAACCTTTTTTCTCTAGCAAAGTAAGAATCGATTAATTGACGTATAACAACAAACTCTTTAGATACTCCCCTTCTGGATGATATAAGGATAAGGGATGATCAGGAGATAAAATATGATGTTGCAGGATACGGATGTTTTTCCCGCTCTCAGCACCAGCTTGAAAAATGATATGTTGAAACTCTTGTTTATTAATAAAATAAGAGCAAGAAGATGTGAGAATAAGAGTGCCTTTTTTCACCTTAGAAAATAAGAGGCTATTGAGCCTACGATACCCTGTTGTTGCCGATTCGATATCCTTCCGTTTTTTTGCAAAAGCGGGGGGATCTACAATAATCAGATCATAATCCCAATCTTCTTCTTGAGATAGAAAATCAAATACATCGGCAGTTATTATAGTATGTGTACCAGACGGAAACTGATTGATATGCGTGTTTTTTATGGCATATTTCGATGCATTCTCGGAAATATCGACACTTGTGACATGAGAGGCTCCTCCACGTAGAGCATAGAGAGAAAAGCCTCCTGTATACGAAAAGCAGTTCAGCACTTTCTTCCCTCTAGAGTGATATCCAATAAGACGTCTCATTTCTCTATGATCTAAAAACAGCCCTGTTTTTTGCCCTTCGACTAAAGAAACAAAAAATTGGATCCCATTTTCCTCGACAAGAACCTCAGAGACATCTTCCCCTAACAAGACCCCTTGAAAGGGTTGTAAGCCTTCCTGAGCTCGGGCAGAGGAGATCGATTTTTCATAGATCGATCGAAACGTAAAGAGCTTTGCCATCTTTTCCAAGACAACAGCCTTAAGCTTCTCCATACCGGCTGTATTGATCTGTATGACAAATACATCATGGTATCTATCTATAATCAGGCCAGGAAGACCATCCGCTTCGGAGTTCATCATCCGATAGCAATTGGTATCTTGTGTCATGCAGGCAGAACGCAGAGCATGAGCCTCTGCAAGCCTTTGTTCAATGACATCACTGATATCCTCTTGTGTATAGCTGATCACCCGTGCGGCAATCGAATTATCGAGGTTTACATAGGCTCTTGCTAAAAACTGCCCTTTATCGGAATAGACCTCGACTACATCACCTGGAGCAACCTGGGGACAGGAAGCGATCGCACCAGAAAAAATCCAGGGATGCCTATTAACTAGCACAGACTTCTCTTTACCCGGCTTTAAAATCAAGGAAGGCCATTTCATAAGGTTATGTCGTAAGGGTTAAGGGTTGCGCTATTTTTTTATTTGTTGTAGGTGGCGGTATAAAACTCGGAGCCAAGACCCGTCCAATCAGATCGTAGTCCGCCACCTGAGTAATCTCCACCTCGTACATTTTCCCAAATTCGGTGACTTTACGCCCATCATTAATAATCACTTGTCCATCGATTTCAGGACACTGACCATAAAACCGACCTCTCATTAACAACTGCGATTCTGGATGATACCCTTCTATCAGAACTTGCATCTTTTTCCCTAAGAACCGACGATTATATTTACGCAGCACCTTCATCTGTACTTCGGCCAGTCGATCAAAGCGCTTCTGTTTTACTTCAGCGCTAATATGTCCTTCAAGTTTGGCAGAAGGGGATTCTTCTTCTAAGGAATACTGGAATATCCCAATATTATCGAGGGGGTGCGCTTTAATAAATGATACGAGCTCTTCAAATTGATCCTGTGTCTCGCCAGGAAACCCAACCATCAAGCTTGTCCGAATCACCATAGATGGGATTTCTCTACGCAACTTCGTAATGATTTCGATAATTTGTGCTTTTGAGGTTTTTCGTCTCATCGCCTTGAGTATATCATCATTGATATGCTGCAAAGGCATATCAACATAACGACAAATACGGGAATCAGATTTAATGATTTCGATGAGTTCATCGGTGATTTCATCAGGATACAGGTAGAGCAGTCGCAGCCAAAAGTCTTTATCTATTTTCAGCAGCTCTTTGAGCAGGGTTTCAAGACCCGGCTTTTCTTTCGTTTCCTTGCCCCAATCCCCCAAATCTTGGGCAATCAAAATAATCTCATGTACCCCCTGATCTAACAGGATCTGAAACTCTTTGACTACCTGATCGATGGCCTTACTCTTTAGAGGGCCTTTAATTTTTGGAATAATACAAAATGCGCACTGCTTAGCACATCCTTCTGCAATCTTTAAATATGCATAATGTTTAGGGGTAGAAAGCTGACGCGGCACTTCCCCAAGCTGCAGATAGCTTCTAGCAGATGTGACAGCCTCTCCTGGAGAGGGAGCCTCTATAGCCTCGAGAATTTTCTCTACATCGCCAGAACCTAAATAATAATGGATGTCCGTAAATTTCTCTTGAATCTCGTCCTTATGCTTCTGAACCATGCAGCCAGCAACAATAACCTTGGCGGATGTTTTTTTCTCATCGATTAAAGACTGAATCGTATCGCAAGATTCTTGTCGAGAAGAGGCTAAAAAACCACAGGTGTTGACAACAAGGAAATCAGCCTGCTTGGGATCTTGGGCGATCTCATAGCCAGCTCTTAAAAGAAGCCCGAGCATCACCTCTGAGTCGACGAGATTTCTTGCGCACCCAAGACTTGTGAAATGGATTTTATTTCCTGAAAGCATTATTTTGTTATTCATCCGATTCCCCCGTAAAAAAGAATACAAAAAGCATAAGATCTTATTAGTTTAAATACTAGCCAATCTTCTACACAAGGCTCTTTTTACAAGGGATCCCTCCTGTCCCTATGATAGATTAAGAGTTGAAGTAAAATATATCTTATATTCAAGATTTTTTTATAAACCAGAACTACAAAACATTTACTTCAAATACTCTCATAGTATATCCTCAAGTAAACTCAACTATATTCAAAATCAAAAAGCATGACTCGATTCCTCTTATCTACCTCGCTGATTGCATTGACCCTTTTTTCATGCACCCCACAGAACCCACACGACCACCTGCAAAGATTACGTCTGAATATCCGATCAGACCCTGTAACTCTTGATCCCAGACGAACCAATGATGTCACCGCAAGCTCAGTCATTCGACTTTGTTTTGATGGGCTCATGAGACGCAATGAAAAAGGGGAGTGTAGCTTCAGCATAGCAAAAGACGTAAAGATTTCTGATGATGGCCTGACTTACACATTCTATTTACAAAATGCTTTATGGAGCGATGGAATGCCTGTCACCGCTAAAAACTTCGAGCATGCTTGGAAGTCAATGCTCGATCCGTCCTTTACCTCAGAATTATCCTATGAACTCTTTATCCTAAAAAATGGGAAAAAAGCGAACGAGGGACATGCTTCTTTAAACGATATTGGAGTCAAGGCACTCTCAGACGATGTATTGCAAATTCAACTCGAACATCCCATACCCTATTTCTTAGATTTACTAACGACAAGCAGTTTTTACCCGATACCCTCACATATTGTAGATAAACACCCTAATTGGACAAAAAACGGAGGCAGCCAATATGTATGTAACGGCCCTTTTTTAGTCCATGAATGGAAACACTACAGCCATATTACCCTTTCTAAAAACCCTCACTATTGGGATAAAGAGGTCGTAAGACTGGAAAAAATCGATATGTACATGATTGAAAATGAAAGCACAGAACTCAGCATGTACTATAACGAAGAAATCGATTGGGCAGGCAACCCCCTATCCTCCCTCCCACAAGACGCGCTCTCAAGTCTTGCCAAAAACCCCGATTTCCACCAATACGACATCTCTGGGATCTATTACTATATTTTTAACACAAAGGCCTTCCCCTTTACGAATAAACATATTAGGCGAGCCTTTGCTTTAGCCATTCACCGGAAAGAAATCATCGATAATCTCTTACATGGACAGCAACACGTAGCAGCAGCTCTAGTCCCTTCCACGATGTGGAATCGACAGAAAAATTATTTTGCCGATGCAGATTTAGTACAAGCGAAAATAGAGCTGGAGCAAGGCCTTGCAGAACTTGGGATTACACGTAAAGACCTTCCAGAAATTAAGCTCTCCTATAATACGAGCCACGGCCATCATAAGATGGCACAGGCAATTAAAGATCAATGGTCAAAAGCCCTCCATATTCATGTCAATCTGGAAAATATGGAATGGAAGGTGTTTTTAGATACCGTACGGACACACCACTTTCAAATCGCTCGCATGGGTCGGGTAGCAAGCTTTAACGACCCAATGACCTTCCTTGGGATATACCGCTTAGGCAATTCACAAATGAATCAATCGCAATGGAGCCACCCAACCTTTACAACCCTACTCGACGAGGCAGACCTTGAACAAGATCCCAGTAAACGACTACCTTTACTTGCGCAGGCAGAACAGATCTTTATGGACGAAATGCCACTTGCTCCGATCTACTTTTATTCAGGCAGCTACCTACAAAAACCTCATCTAAAAGGAGTTAAACTCTCTCAACTCTCCGATATTGACCTTAAGTATGCCTACATGGATAAACCATGATCCAATATATCGGAAAAAAAATTTTTTTCTTCCTTCTCTCCTTATTTACCATTACATCGATCACTTTTTTCCTTATGCACTCGATACCAGGAGATCCCTTTACGCAAGATAAAGCAATACCTGAAGAAATTATGCAAGCTATGTATAAACATTACGGATTAGATAAACCCTTATTTTTACAATATCTAACGTATCTAAAAGGGCTTCTGCTAGGGGATTTGGGCCCCTCGTTTAAATACCAAGGGCGTACTGTCAATGAAATCATTGCAGAAGGATTTCCTGTCTCGCTGGCTCTTGGTTTAGAGGCTTTGTGCTTATCGATTGGGTTTGGACTGCTCATTGGAGCGATTGCAGCCTGGAAATATCATCGGTGGCAAGACAATCTAATGATGCTGATTGCCATTCTTGGGCTATCGATTCCAAGCTTTATTTTTGCTACCTTTCTCCAGTATTTGTTTGCCATGAAACTCGATCTCTTTCCTATCGCGCGATGGGGTAGCTTTAGCCATACCGTGCTTCCAGCCCTCTCCTTATCTGTACTTCCTACTGCCTGTATCGCACGCCTGATACGATCGAATATGCTAGAGGTATTGCAATATGATTATATCCAAACAGCAAAAGCCAAAGGGCTTAATGCTCTTACTATCGTTAGCAGGCACGTCCTTCGCAATGCTCTATTACCTGTCATCACATTTCTTGGCCCCCTCACAGCCTCTATTTTAACAGGCAGCTTTGCCATTGAAAAAATATTTGGAATACCAGGTCTTGGACAGTGGTTTGTCCTGAGCATTGCCAACAGGGACTATACAGTGATTATGGGTACTACAATTTTCTACAGCGCCCTTCTTATGTTTTGCGTCTTTGTTGTCGACCTATTATACTGCATCATCGACCCCAGAATTACAATGCAGGACACAAAAACATCGCATGAGTGAGCCCTCCTCTCTTTTTGAGCTGCTATCTTCTGCAGATAAACATCCAGCGATTTCCCCTGAACACACTACCCCTTACAGCTTCTGGAAGGAAAGCTTTAGACGATTTAGAACTAACCGTTTAAGCTTTATCAGTGCCTCCATTCTGAGCTTGTTTTTTATGATCGCAATCATAGCGCCCTTTCTAACCTCTTACACTTATTACGACACCCATCTAAGCCTTAAAAACCTACCCCCTTCCACCCGATTCTGGTTTGGTACAGATGAGCTTGGTCGAGACATCTTTACAAGGATCTGGTGGGGAGCCCGAATTTCTTTATTTATCGGACTCATCGCCTCTGTTATCGACCTAATTATAGGGGTATTCTACGGAGCTCTTGCGGCTCTTGCCGGCGGTAAAACCGAAGAATACATGATGCGTATAGCCGACATCCTATATTCCATCCCCTATCTACTCGTCGTTATCTTATTAATGGTGATTATAGGACCGGGCATGTGCACAATCATCATAGCACTGACTATCACTGGATGGATTGGCATGGCGCGCATGGTACGCAGCCAAATCCTGCAGCTCAAGCAAATGGACTTTATCACAGCCTCTATTGCTATGGGAGCCTCTAGAAAAAGAATTCTGATGAAACATCTGATCCCCAATTGCATGGGACCGATTATTATTACCGTAACTTTGACCATCCCATCGGCTATTTTTGCAGAAGCGTTTTTAAGCTTTCTCGGCCTGGGAGTGCAGGCACCTATTGCCAGCTGGGGTACTATGGCGAATGATGGGTTATCTGCACTTAGGTATTATCCGTGGAGACTTTTTTTTCCAGCCAGTTTTATCAGTGTTACGATGTTATGTTTTAACCTCGTTGGAGACGGCCTGAGAGATGCATTTGACCCAAGGATGCGTTCATGACCCCTTTACTTTCGATCGAAAATCTGCAGATCACCTTCTCAAGTCACGGGAAAAAAATCCATGCTGTTTCTGGCGTTGATTTTTCTTTGTGTAAAGGGGAAACTCTCGGAATTGTTGGGGAATCGGGATGTGGTAAGAGTGCCACAGCTAAAGCGATTATGTGTCTGCTCCCTCCCCATTCAACCTCCCTTGCAGGTAAAATAGAATACCAAGGACAGAACCTTCTGACCCTTCCTGAAAAACAAATGCAGGCTATGCGAGGCAAAGAAATAGGAATGATTTTTCAAGATCCTATGACCTCCCTGAATCCCACCTTAAAAATCGGGATACAAATCATCGAGGGATATCGCAAGCATCATCCTGAAGTAAGCTTTGCAGCAGCCTTTGATTACGCCATTGAAATGCTACACCTGGTTGGCATCTCCGACCCTGCCGCACGAGCTCTTGAGTACCCTCATACACTTAGCGGTGGCATGCGACAACGGGTGATGATTGCCATCGCCCTTGCATGCAAACCTCAAATTTTAATTGCAGATGAGCCAACAACCTCTCTCGATGTAACTATTCAAGCACAAATCCTACATCTGCTTAAAGAGATCCAAAAAAAAACTGCCACAAGCCTGATTTTAATTACACATGATCTCAGTGTAATCGCAGGCATCTGCGATCGAGTGATTGTGATGTATGCAGGAAAAATAGTAGAAAGCGCTCCAGTAAACGATTTATTTTATACACCACAACACCCTTATACACAGAAGCTAATTCAAGCAATTCCAAGCATTAGCCGACCACGTAATGCCCCCCTTTTCTCTATCGAAGGCCATCCCCCTCAACTCTATGCAAGACCTGCAGGATGTTCCTTTGCTCCCCGCTGTGATGTAGCCATGAAAATATGTATGCAAAAGACTGCCCCTACAGTCGATATCAGCCCAGGCCATTACAGCTGTTGCTGGCTCCATAGGAAAAGGGAGATAGGGCTATAATGGAAAAGAAGGCTCTGATTCAAGTACATCATCTACATAAATCTTTTGCTCGCAAATCCACTCCTCTCCATGCAGTCAATAACGTATCGTTTACCATTTATGAAGGGGAAACTTTAGGTCTTGTAGGGGAGAGCGGATGTGGGAAATCAACCTTGGGTAAGATCCTTTTACAAATAGAGAAGGCCACGAGCGGACAAATCTTTTTTAATGAGAAAGAGCTCTGCACTCTACCCCATAAGGAGATGAAGAAACTCAGAAAACATATGCAGATGATCTTTCAAGATCCGTATGCCTCTCTAAATCCCCGGATGACACTACTGGAGATCATCGCAGAGCCGATCGATATCCATCGACTGGCAAGCGGAGCGGAAAGAGAGCATAAAATTAACGATCTTCTTTGTCTTGTAGGCCTCGATAGCTCTTATAAAAGCCGCTTTCCCCATGAACTGAGCGGAGGACAAAAACAACGAGTGGGTATAGCCAGAGCTCTTGCATTAAGCCCTCGATTTCTAGTCTGTGACGAACCTATTTCAGCCCTTGATGTCTCTGTCCAAGCACAGATCATCAATCTACTGAAAAAACTCCAAAGGAGCGCCGGCCTCACCTACCTCTTCATCTCCCATAACCTAGGAATGGTAAAATACATCTCTGACAGAGTAGCCGTTATGTACCTTGGTAACCTGGTAGAGTTGGCAAATACCGATGATCTATATGCCGAACCACTACACCCCTATACACAAGCTCTCTTAGCAGCTATACCTATTGCAGATCCAAAATTAGAAAGAGCGCGCGATAAAACCATGATTACGGGAGAGATACCAAGCCCGATAGAGCTCCCCATCGGCTGCCCTTTTTCCACGAGATGTCCGAAAGCCACAGTGCAATGTCATATAAAAAAACCAGAATGGAAACAGGTAAGCACGGATCACTTTATTGCCTGTCATCATGTTCCCGAAATAAACCGATCTTAGAGATTCTTGTGGCCAGACAGATCCGATGCACACACCCATATCCTACAGGGAGCCTTTTTTATTAATGCATCGGAAAGGGGAACCCCTTTGATAAAAGACCTCCTCCTTAGATCGCTACCTAACACTAGCAGATCAATATCCTGGAGTTGGATTTCACGGACTAATGCGTCTAATACATATCTTGCTCGCACGATTTTAGCATTGATGGTCACATCGAACTCTCTTGCGATTGCCTCTGCTTTTTCTAAAGCTCTATTTGCGACTGTCTCTTTTAGATGCATCTTTGCATTCATGGGCAAAGAAAAAGGGATGTCGATGATGTGAATCACAGTCAATTCAGCCTTATAGAGCTTGGCCAGCCCACAGGCGATCTGTAGGGTCTCGGAAGTGTCGCCTCCTCGCGTAGGAACAAGAATGCGTTTCATAGATAAAGGTTTAAAATCAGGAATAACGACGCTTTCTATTTTCAAGCTTGAAATGGCCGACATTTTATTTTTAGAGCGACAGGTAAAATATATCACCAAACCTATTGCAACCCATGACAAACCCATTATCCTCCCTTCCGGTTTTGTAATAACTACAAGACACCATACAGAAGCGGTTACTACAAGGCCGATAAGAGCCGATATAGGAATATCTGCCCCACGGAAGCGAATATTCAAAGGGATTTTAAAGGGGCGATGCATCGCTGGATGCTTTATTCTTAGGACCACTAAAGAAAGATGCGCAAAGAAAAAAGCAATCATGGCCCCAAAGTTATAAAGGTCAGCAAGAAAATCCAATTTCCCCTGACTTGCGATGACGATAGCACAAGCGAGCAAGGCAAAAACAACTAGACTATTAACAGGGGTTCTAAACCTCGGATGTAGTTTATTTAAAAACTGAGGCAGCTGATAATGCTCTCCGAGGTTATAAGAAAGCCGAGAGGCTCCAATAAGGCCTGCATTAGAGGCTACAAACAGAATAAGGGCGGCAAGAAGACTAATCCAAGGATTAAGGAATTGAGCATGAAAAGGCAATGCGGCAACGACCCCAGCAATAGGATTTTGGACATAAGTAGTGCCAAGAACCAGAGGAGAAAGAGCCGATAGAGCGATAACGGAGATTCCGATATAAATTACAAGTAGCACGCCTGATGTGATCATAATCGATTTAGGCAGGGTTCTTCTTGGATCCTTTGCCTCTGACCCGAGCTGGGCGATAGACTCGATTCCAGTATAGGCAACCATCGCCATGGCTGTCCCTTTCCAGAATTGAGGCCATGTAGGTGACCAATCAACACCGGTCACATTGATCTTCATATGTCCGATCAAATGATCGAAATCAAACAAAAAACCGATGCCGATCCCAATAACAATCAACTGCGTTACAATCGCAAGAATCATTAAGACCAGACTAATCCTAGTCGAGTTCTTGACTCCGCAAATATTGAGCACGCATAAAAGGATGATGACCCCACAAGTACAAACGATTTGCATAGGGACATTAACCAGTTTAGGCATAAAATAGGATAGATAGGGAGCAATGGCAAAAGCAGAAATGGCAATGGTGACGATATAATCTAAAAGCAGTCCCCATCCTGCAATAAAGGATACCAAATCATTAAATACCTTTCGAGTAAAGGTTGCCGAGCCGCCCGCATCATGAAATACAGAGGTCATCTCTGCATAGGTAAGAGCCGTACATATAAATACAAGACCTGCAAGACCAAGAGCTATCGGTGTCGCACCGAGTGCGTACAGAGCTGTGATTCCTAAGGCGTAATAAATCGATGAGCCAAGATCTCCATAGCCGATGGCAAAGAGATCAAACACTCCGAGCACCTTTTTAAGAAGGGTGTTTTTTATTTTAAAAACGCTAGAGCGCTCCACCCGACGATGAAACATACATAGACCTATATTAGATAGCTTTCCTCTTTGTAAGAAAAAACATCCTTTTTAGGCAATTGCAATCAATAAACTAAAATACTTAAAAAGCTAAGACTTGTTTCGGCAGCTGAAAGACCACGTTTTCTTCTATAAAAACGACATCTTCTATCGAGCTCACGCCAAGATCTGTCAAACGACGGATACATGCCTGGACGACATCTTCAGGTGTCGAGGCCCCAGCTGTAAGACCTATCACAGACACTCCTTGAAGCCAGCCCACTTGAATCTCTGAGCAATCATTGATCAAATAAGAAGCTTTCCCTCGAATAGCCCCTACTTCTCGCAAACGATTCGAATTAGAACTTTTTGGATCGCCGACCACTAAAATCAGATCGACCTGATCGGTGATTTGTGTGAGGGCCATCTGCCGATTCGTTGTGGCATAACAAATGGATGAACTCGGTATCGATTCGATATGGGGAAATCTCCCTATAAGAGCGGCAATCACCTCTTTAACATCATCAAGACTTAAGGTCGTCTGAGTAGCATAAAAGAGCTTCTCCCCTTTTGTAAACGAAAGAGCCTGGACATCTGCCGTGTTTTCGATAATCGTTGTAACCTCTGGAGCCTCTCCGGCTGTTCCGATGATTTCTACGTGGTTTTTATGACCAATCAAGATGATTTGATACCCTTTTTGAGCGTACCTTTTGACTGCTGAATGCACTTTGGTAACAAGGCCACAGGTCGCATCTATCTCTATGAGACCTCTTTCTTTGGCAAGATCCCGAACCTGAGGGCTAACTCCATGAGCAGAATAAATAATGCGGGAACCTATAGGCACTTGTGTGAGATCTTCGATGAAGATAGCCCCTTTGTCCTGCAGAGCCTCTACTACAAACCGATTATGGACGATCTCATGCTTCACATAGATCGGGGCTCCAAAAAGCTCTAAAGCTTTTTTTACTGTATCTATAGCCCGCTCCACACCTGCGCAAAAACCTCTAGGCTTAGAAAGTAGCAATTTCATCGAAAATCTCCCCTTATAGCAGAGGATCATTGTAAAGAAAAAAGAAGGTTTTTAGCAAAGGCTTTAGCACGGAGTGATTACTCTTTGCAAAATGAACTATTCGGACAAACCATTCGCGATCGATAAATCATATGCACAAGAAATTTTAAAAAAATGGAGGTGTTTAGGAAACAAACGAAGACAAAAAAACAGCTCTTTTTTTCTATGATCAGCACGATGGGGTTAAAACCCACTATGTATGCTGAAGAGATTCTCTCGAACGAGGCGATCCTGGATGATTTGTTTGAAGATATTTAATCCCCTTACATTCAATAAGTTGAAATATGGAAGCAGCTGCTCTCCAAAATAGAAAGTCGTCAAAAAAACAATGATCATTCCAGCACTTGCGAAGCGTCAAAATGGACTTAAAACTTTTTGTGGTAGCTTTTAAAAAAGAATCCAGCTCGTCCAACAAAAAACCCAGTTACGAAGGAAGAGGTCAATATGTCGGCGAAGTAAATCCAATAGGAGATCTCTGTACGAGTGGCATAAAAATACCCCCAGAAAAACTTTAGGACAAAAATTAGAACCATCAATACTAAAGTAGAATAATTTCCAAGAATCGTAATCTCGCCTTTATGACGATGTTTAGAGATCCGCCAAGCATGCGCCTCTTTCACCCCCAAATAAGCCCCTAGGCCTAAAAAAACGATCCATAAAGGAATCAGGGATGCAAATCCTAAAACGAGTTTGGCATAGAGGCCGTAAAGCGCCCAAGCCATAAATAACAGAGGAAGCAACACGACTGTTTGTATGGATACTGTCCGAGGCTTTGTCGATTTGATACCAATGCTCAAGACATAAATAAAAAGAACGTACACCCACCACGGAGCCCCGCTCACTATTTCCCAAAGATTTTCCACGGCTTTTCGTTGATCAGCCCTGCCTTACTACATCTATTTTAAACTCTTTTGCCTACTTTGTCTGCATATTGCTGACTCCTTTAGTTTAGCTAAAAGCGACAAGTACGCTGACACAGGGGGGAACCCTCCAGTCAAGAAAAATGTCGGCTCAATTCCACATCTGCTACACAACGAAAACCATAGGTCCCATTCATTACACCAGGGTTATTTCTATGGCGATGTGCACAGCGAAGATCTTCTTTTAAACTCTTCCAACAGCCTCCGCGCAAAACCCGATAGACCCCTTGTAAAGGACCTTTTGGATTGTCAGGCTCTTGGACAGACATGTCATAGTAGTGATAGTCATACCAATCGTGACACCATTCATACACATTGCCAGCCATATCGTAAATGCCGTAGTTATTAGGAGGATAACTCATGACGGCAGTGGTATCTGAACTAAAGAAATTGGCTTGTGATCGTTCTATATTCACCCCTGTCGGATGGATAGCCTCTTCGACACCACCCGATGAGGCCACTTCCCACTCGACCTCAGAAGGCAATCTCTTACCTATCCACTTTGCATAAGCTACAGCACCATACCAGGACACCCCGACAACAGGATGTCGTGAATAACCCGATTCGATATTCAGTTTACCTGCACTACGCTTAACTCTCGAATCTCTTAAGCGGATCATATCATTATTATTCCGATCTTTTTCTCCTCCCATCACTTCCAAGAAACGAACAAATTGCTCATTACTGACAGGATGAACATCAATGGCAAAAGGAGGTAATATAATCTGATGGCGTGGAGTTTCATCTCGTCCCCCTGTATTGCTCCCCCTAAAAAAAGGCCCTCCTGGAATAATGGCCATTTCCGTCATTAAAGGATCGAGGTTTTGCGCTGCTGCAGCAAGAGGCTGGTAACGCATGACGACACTTTCTGTCTGAAAAATAGCCCCGGGATCCGCTTCAAATTGAGGACGAACGATTTCTTGTGGTTTCAGGTTAAGTTTAAGGTGATAACCTCCGGTTCCCATCACCGAATCAACCGCTGATCGGATAGAGGTGTCGGATAGAACCTGTTTACCCTCCTGTAGCTCACGGACCCTTTCAGCAAGATGACCTGGTCGTTTAGCTGGATTTGTATGTAAACAGGAAGAGATTAACCGATCCCAATCATACGCTAAATCCGTAAATCGATCCGAAGGCATCTCAAAAAAACCTTCTGGAAGAGCTCTCATATGGATGTAATAGATAATCAAACCAAAAGCATATACATCAGCCTTAATCTCGTCAGATAGCTGGAGTTGTGACCATCCTTTCTGCTCTGGAGCAAGAAAGGCAAAGCTTTGTAGAAAAGACTTTTGCATGGCGCTTAAATCGGCAGCATCGAGATCCGCATCCTCCATGCACTGGAAAAGGGTCTGGCATGTTTTTTTAAATAGCCAAGCTGGACCAAGAAGCCGAGAAAGACCGAAATCGGCTAAATAAACGTGTGGACCATTCTCTTTTTCTAGGATTAAAATATTAGTTAGTTTGAGAGACCTGTGAGAAAGAGGCTGATCACTAATTTTACTATTATGAACATAATCAAGGGCCTCTGCAACCTGTAGAACCAGGTGATAAATAGACTCTTCCGTTAACCTTGCTGGATGGTCCTCTAAATACTCTTCTAAGTTTCGAGCCATTTCTTCCCCCTGCAGAATACAGTCTGTTGCAAGGAAATAACTATTTTCAAAGCAAGAAACATTATGCACTTTGACAATATGGGGATGATCTAGCTGGTATAGAGCTGTGACTTCCCGTTCAAACCTCTCTAAAAACCTTGAATCAGCAACGATTTCTGTAGGAAGAATTTTTAAAGCAAAAGGTCTTTTTAAGAACCGATGTTCCGCTAAAAACAAGGAACCAAAAGAACCCTGACCGAGCTCCCTAATTAATAAATAATCACCAAGGCTTTTGCCCGTCATTGTTTACCTCAAGTCTTCAAAACGTCTTGTCATTCTGTGCCATGCCTGTAGAATTGATTATATGGATCAAATAGGTTTCTGCAGGCGATACGAGTCGTATCTTGGAACAATAACGATCAGAAATTTCTCTTGCAACTTCTTATTTTCAATAGATGAAAATTAAAAAATCCCTAGATACTTGGCCATATACCAGGCAAGAACAAGAACGACTGCACAACCCAGAGCCCACAGAAGATTAGGAAACCACTTCACTCCCCCACCCACACTACCACGCACTTCAAGAGTGCCAATGCCGTAAGAAAACTCATGCTTTTCTTGCTGAACTCTGAAAGCGCTCGGATTTTCCCTGATCATATCGTCCATATCCAAGCCAATACAGATCGCATATTGTCTCATAAATCCTTGTGCATAGACGTGAGAGATCTGTTGATAAATACTGCCTTCCTCAATCGCTTCCAGATAGTTCGGGCGTATTGATGTCGAATTTTCCACTTCTTTGATTGTTAAATTCATTTCTTGTCTTTTCGCTCTAAAAAGAGCGCCAATGCGCTTTAACTCTTCGTTCATCTTCATCTCCGATTCAGAACATCTATCTGATTAAAGCATTATTGTTTTATATCCGTGCTTCAAAGTCAAGACTTCTCTTGTAATAGATCTGATGTAATCTCCTTGTATTTTTTACTATTCGCGGTAAAATACAGGAAAAAAGAAGGGTTTTATGACCAAGTCCACCACCTCCAGTTGCTTTGTGGCAACTATAGATACAAGCCTCAGCTCTAAATTGCGATCCGACCTGATATCGCAAGGCTTTGAACTAACCGAACCCGCTTACACATTCTTTGCGGCCAAGAAATCCGGTCTATCCTGCGTACTCTATCTATCAGGTAAAATTACGGTACAAGGCAAAGCTAAAGAAGAGTTTATTTCCTTTTATTTAGAACCTGAAATTTTAAAAGATTTTTCCTACACCTATAAAACGACACAACTAGATCTATCCCCAAGAATTGGTGATGATGAATCCGGTAAAGGAGATTTCTTTGGTCCCTTATGTGTTGCAGGGATCTATGCAAGTGGTGATAGCATAAAAGAACTGATCCAGCTGGGGGTCAAAGACAGCAAACAGCTAAATGATCCCACTATTGTCACTATTAGCCGGGAGCTCAAAAAACACTATCCCCATAAAATCCTTATGCTTTTCCCTGAGAAATACAATGAGCTATACGAAAAGTTCCTCAACCTTAACCACCTTCTAGGCTGGTGTCACGCGACCGTTATCGAACATCTTGTTGTAGAAACCAAATGCCAAAAAGTGATTCTAGATCAATTTGCTCCGACAGAACTCATGGTCACAGCGATGAAAAGAAAAAAAATGGAAATTGATCTCACACAGAGACCTCGTGCTGAAGAAGATCCTGTCGTTGCAGCCGCCTCGATTCTTGCACGAGCTGCCTATGTAGAGGGGATGGAAATGCTGAGCAAAAAAATGGAGGTACACCTACCTAAAGGAGCCTCTTCTCAGGTGATTCAAACTGGGAAACGGCTAGTCAGCCGTCATGGCCCAGAGATTCTTCGAACCGTTGGTAAGCTACATTTTAAAACAAAAGATGCAATTCTCAATGATTGAAACCCTGCGGATCAAAAATCTTATCCTTATCGAGCTATGTGAAATACGATTTGATAAAGGGCTGACCATCATCACGGGAGAAACAGGAGCTGGTAAAACAGCTTTCACTGAAGGTTTGTCTTTGCTGCTGGGTCAACGTGCGGACTCTTCACTCGTGCGTAAAGGAGAAGAAAAAGCCCATGTGGATGCAACTTTTGATATTTCAGGTTCCACAAAAATTCTATCTATCCTCGAAGAACAAGGAATTGAGATCTGCAGAGATGAACCCTTAATTATTACACGAGAACTCTCAAAAGAAGGCAAGAGCCGAGCTTTCATCAACCGGCAGCCAGTCACTGTGGCTACACTCCAATCAGTTGGCCGGCATCTAATTGATATCATAGGACAACACTCGTATCATACGCTCAAATCACAAGAGACGCTCAGGGAAATCATCGACTTATACGGCAACTTAGAAAGCCAGGGGCAATCCTTTACAGCGATGTGGAACCGACATAAACAATGCACCAAAGACCTGAACATCTTATCGACTCAGCTGCTGGAAAAAGAAAGAAGTTACGAGCGATATATCGAAGAGTTAACAGAAATCAAAGAGGCAAAGCTCCAGGAACATGAAGAGCAGGAACTCTTTGAACTATTTTCTTTTCAAATGAGCACCCGAGACATTGCTCAACAATGCAAAGAAATCTCACAGACCCTTTCGGAAGGACCCAGACCTCTTCTACGCGAGATCGCCCATCATAAACATATACTGGAAAATCTCTCCTCTGTGCACTTGGACTTTTCGGAGCAAGCAGAGCTTATGCATCAGGCACTTATCGCTCTCCAAGAGGTAGATCACAGCCTGCAAAAGACCCTGTCAACGATCGATGGAGACCAAATATCGACTTCTGCCATCGAACAGCGTTTATCTATATACGGGAAAATAAAAAAGAAATATGGACCGACCTTTGTAGATTGGAGTTGTTTTGAAAAAAAACTAAGCGACCAAATTCAAAAATGGGAGATCCTAGACGAAGAGATCGATCAGGCTAAAGACCTTGTAAAAGGACTTGCAATATGCCTAGATGAGCAAGGACAAGAACTCACGGTTAAAAGAAAACAGGCAGCAATCCTACTGCAAGAGCACTTAAGTCATTCTTTGCAAGAGCTTAATATGCCTGGAGCCAGAGTTCTCATTGAAATCCTGCCACAGGAACGGAGCCTATCAGGTGATGATCACATCGCAGTATGGCTGCAAGCCAATCAAGGGGAAAAACCTTCTTCTATTAAAGATAGCACTTCCGGAGGAGAACTTTCCAGACTACTTCTTGCAATAAAAACAACCTTAGCGGAAAAAAATAACACGCCTACGATGCTTTTTGATGAAATCGACGCCAATGTCGGAGGAACAACGGCCTCTTTGATCGGAGATAGACTACGAGAACTATCCAAGCACCGACAGGTATTCTGCATCACCCACTTCCCTCAAGTAGCTAAAAAGGCCCACCTCCACCTAAGGGTGTACAAACAAACCATCAATCAGCGTACAGTAGGTATGGTAGAACATATCGATCATAAAGAAAGGGCAACAGAACTCTTAAGGATGCTTGGTGGAGATAAAGTCATACTCTCTCTATCTCCAGAGGAACTCTAAAAACTAAAGGCCAAATAGGCTCTTCCATATCCTGATGAATCAAAGTGATAATACCTACCATGTTGATTATGAGAATCTTTCACCAGAATCCACCCACCAAAGTTATACCCGGCACCAAATCCAGCTTGCAGACATTCTGTCGATTTAAATCTAATATCCCACTCAACCCCTGTTGAATAGACTTCAAAAATCCCATTTTCATAGCGGCCTTCTCCCTCATGAATTCTACGAGGAAATCGGTAAGGGCCTCCGAACGTGGTAAACATCAAGGCAGTCGTCCAATCACTATTTAAGTGATAATTTACAGAAGTCTCTAACGGAAATATCGCCTTATATTCCCATTTATTCGACCACCACCAATCACACCCCAGCACTGGGAGCAGATAACCATTTCCTCCTCCGCCTGCGTACCCAAAAAAACCAACATGCATACCAAATGTTTGTGTATACTGATACCGCCCCCATAAAAGACCATAGTACACGCCCGAATCGCTGACATTGGCAGTTGTCGCATCAAAAGAAAGCCCTCCATTGATCACCCACCGCCATTCAGGGACAGCATAAGACACCCATGATAGAGAAGCGATAGCATAAGGGTATTCTTCGCCGTGAAATCTAGGGTTATGATTCCATCCCAGATGCGTATAGTTCACCCCTAACTGAGCTACGATCGCATTATTTTCCGTGATAAAATGATTATAATAAACAGATGTAGTCCCTTCCGCATACAGCATCTTAGAATCTTTAACAGACGAAGGCTTCTCGAAACTGGCATAACTCATGCACGCAAAATCGGTTTCAAAATGCCAATGATTTTTCTTATCTACAAAGCAATAATCTGTAGCATATAACGAACTCACAGTCAATATAGTACTAAGATAGCCGGCCCAATACCTGATATTCATAATCACATCCTACTTTAAAAAATAAATATAAATAATGACTGATTTAAAAGAAAGATTGTCATTAAAGAGCCCTTCTCGCTGTAGGAGGCGCAATGAAGAAGAAAGTGCATAAAAATTGACATCTTCCCTAAAGGAAGAGGGTTCCTACGACGTTGAGTTAACAGCTAACTGACCCACTTCACCCTGATTCATACTTTACTCCAGTTAAACCTGTTATTCTTCCGTGATATGAAGGAAATATTGATGGGAAAAGAGATTATTGAGGCTGATTAGACTAGCCGAAGGTTAACGCTTTTTTCAGAAAGATTCAGAAAAAAGTACCGAAAAAGGGAGAAGAAGAGATAAAATGTTCCGTGATAGAGGGTCTATTTTCATAACCTTTTGCCTTTAAACAACAAAGATTATGAGCCCTATCGATCTCTCTATCCATTTTTACTTTTATCATCTCATGGCTGACAAGCATTAGTAAGGAAGCCATGAGATGATAAAAAGTCGAGATCGCTATACTAGAGATGAAAAAGGGGGAAGGATCCCCTATTCTCTCTGATACCCATTTTCGACTGTTTTTGAACCAGGCCTAATTTTATGAAAAACTGTTAACAAGTGAGCCATCTTATGACTATACAATCCCACCAAGTACAGCCCCAGACTAACGCTCCACAACTACCTTTACAAACCGTTGCTGGCCGCTATGAAATTATAAGCGAGCTTAAGTCTAACCCGACGGTGTGCCCTAGAATAAAAGAGGCGTACCAGGCAGCTAAAAAACAAGCAGGTAGATGAGGGAATCCCAACCACAACCAATAAAAAAGCATGCCGTTAACCCAAAATATAAAACATCCCTATAATTTGAGAGTACGCCCTATGCAAGAGGTAACTTCTAAAGATCCTGCAGACCTAAAAGCAACTCAGGCAGCTACGAGCAACCAAAAAAAAAGAAAGGCCGAAGAGTCCAGTCCTGCCGTTTCCCAAATCCACGAAAGAGAATGGACTATAAAGCAACCACTCATCGGGAACCCTTTTATATTAATCCCAAAACCGGGTTCACCCTTTGAGATATTTAAAAGAATAGTCTCTCCTTCCAGTGCTTCGTCCTCATCCTCGACCACTAACCCAAAACCAGAATAAAACGGCAAGGAGCGACCTATGTTCGCAGCGAATCCGCCAGGATCACCCCCTAGACATCAGATTCAAAAAGCCTCCCCTCCGCCGCTAAAAAAATACAGAGGCGCCCCTACAGCTCTTGTACAAAAAATTCAGGACATCTGGGCAAAGAGTGCCATTGGAGCCCATCGGATCCACCGTATGGATGGCATGAACGGAGAACATGGGCAGATGTTTCAGATTACAGGGGATCATCCTTTCATTCCACAGACTCTAAATAAAAACCTACTTATTAAACTCTTTCATCCAGACTGTTTAGATAAGCATCCAGCAGAGGTAGATGAGTTTTTTAGGAACATGATCCATCAAAGCGAAGAATTAAAAACGAGCGGGCTACCTGTTGTAGAAGTCTATAACAGAGACACGGCGCTGACGGATGGCTTCCTGGTGGTAGAAAAACTACAACCCTTTCAGATACCCTGGAACCATAGCACGGTGGGGCCTTTGAATAAAGAGCAAGGGAGTACCTTAAAGAGTTTGATCCCTTTTTTCGAATGGGGATGCAGAAGCCTTTCCCCTATTCCCCTGGATCTACGACCCAGCAACTTTTGTGTAGATCCCACAGGCCAACTCACTTTAGTCGATTTCATGGAACATAGTGAAGAGCAACCCAACGGATTTGAACTACATGTCAGTACATGTACTAAGGAAATGGCAAATGGAAGCTCAGTCGTCTTCGAGAGACTGAAACAGGCAGTTGTTCAAGCCCGGCCAGATTACCAAGAGAAATTTGAGTAAAAAAGAAGCAGAGATATCTCCCGCTCATTCTATAGCAGGAGATATCAAAGGCTTGTTATTGGTTTAAAATAAAGGAGTTAACAAAGGCATGATAATGCATCTCGTCATAATTCTGCACCTCGCACTCCATAGCCATTAAATACAGGCTATTTTTCACCATCATAGCACGCCCCTTAAAATAGACCGAGCCGCTACGAATGAAAAAATCAAGAGCCTCGTAACCTTGCACTAATACCAGATCCGCAAAGATCAGCTGATTACCTGGATTGTGGGTTAAGATTCCATTTAAAAAAGCCTCGAGGCTCATATGAGCAAAGCGTTCATCTACAAAATCAGGATACTGAGCTATAAGCAACATAAAAATCGTTTTAGGATCGGCAGAAGCAATATAAGCATCATACTTTAGATCATATCCTTCCTCTTGCATGCTCATTTTTTCTGATACATGCTCGGGCTTAAAAGGGAATTTCATTTTACAGTTCCCTGTAGACGACTGGAAGTCATGCCAGTTTTTTTCAAGAGCGCTGTTTTTCTTTTCCGCTGCGGCAATCGAATCTGTATCATTGGCAGATAATGTGCAGGGATTGAGCAACATCGAGCTTCCTATAACAGTAAGCATTAAACCTTTCCAACTCTTATTCATCGCTTTTCTCATACCTTTCCCCATAGACTGTATATGTTATTTTTTATCATTTTACCAACAATAAACCCAAGAGCCAGGCTGCAGCCACGATAAGCCCGACAGAAACAAGAATATTCAAAATGGACTTCCCTGAAGAGAAGCCTTGAACTTCCGCAAGAGACTGCACTAAAATCACTAAAGACCAAATCGACATCACCGTCTGTATTAAGAAAATACCTGTTAAAAGCATCGACTCTTTTTGCGTAAAAGAAGCTGTCTCAAATAAATCAGTAAACAGCTCCTGCTGAAAGACAGCAACTAAAGAAACCCACATAAAAACACTAACTAAGTTAGTGATGTTAGACCAGGAAACAGCACAACGTATCTGTAGAAAGCTTGCTGCACCACCGATCCATTTTCCCGTCATAAACAATAATCCGCTAGATACAGTAATGAGAATCATACCAGCAAATAACGAAAGGAATAGACATCCCAAGATAATACTAACCAAATTATAGGACGTTCCCAGAGACATTGCCTGAGCATTCTGCATTAACGTGGGTAATCCATTTATTAGACATAAAATCAAAAATCGATAACGTGAATTATACGTAACTATCGCTCGAATCGTTGGTTTTGGACTTGTCCACATCTTAATCCAAGGATTCACTGCCAGTTGCTCTGCCATCTACTCCCCCCTTATCTCTCAGCTTAACTTCCTACGTCTTCTTGTTTGTAATCTTATAATTAATTTATTTAAAATAACAATACTTTATTATATTTTATTTAAAAAATAATAATTAAATGTATTTTAAATGATTAAGGTAAAATAAAATAAAAAACCCCAGCCTATGAAGCTGAGGTTTTTTATAGATAGAGATAAAAAATAAGATAGCCTCCTAGTTTTTAGACAACCCTCCTTTATATTCCTCTTCCGGGCTGTCGCTATCGAAATCTTCATCGTTTTGATAATCCCCATCATCTTCATAATCCCCATCTTCTTCATCTAGAATAATAAGATCATCAGGACCATCTGCAACAGGAGATGACATAGCGAACTCGGTAGCAGAGGGATCCTTTTCTATTTCTGACGAAAGCAGAAGAGAGGGAAACACAAGCACTAACATAGACAACATGATTCTTTTCATATCCACCTTTTACTCAAAAAAATATGCAAACTTATCATGTAACAGCTGCGCTTTTTTAATCAAACTGTATCTACAGTATATAGCACAGGGAGGATGCTTTGATAGAAAGTAATTATATTGAAGATATAATTACAATTATGCATTAATGTAATTGAAAGAGATCAGCGCTAAATAAAAGGTGAAAATAATGAAGTACATAAAACATGTAAACAAAAGAGACGAAGAACTTCTAAATAAAGCACATGGAAAGCTACCTAGAATGAGACCCTATCATCCTAGAAAAAGAGTCCAATCAAAACCTGCAAGCCAACATTTACTGAGTACTT
>CAMDPQ010000017.1 GCA_945905275.1 Chlamydia trachomatis | reverse complement strand
GCTGGCGCTGATTTTGCCGGAAATGAAGAACTTCTGGAGAAAGTGAAGGGCGGATGGGTAGACTTTAGTGCAATCATATCTACACCAGATATGATGCGTGAAGTGGGTAAGTTGGGTAAGATTTTAGGTCCACGTGGTCTTATGCCGACACCAAAAGCTGGCACGGTTACAACAGAGGTAGCGAAAGCTATTGCAGAAGTAAAAGCTGGTAAGATTGAATTTAAATCTGATAAAAGCGCTGTCATCAATAATATGGTTGGCAAGCTGTCTTTTCAAAAAGACGCGTTGATGCAGAATATTTCTGTGTTTTTAAGCGCTATTGGCAAGTCTCGTCCTGCAACAGCTAAAGGTCAGTTTGTGAAATCGATTTCCTTGTCGTCAACGATGGGTCCTGGACTCAAAATTGATTTACATTCCGTACCAGAGATTCAGGGGATATAACATGAGACAAGAAAAGACATTGCTTCTGAATGAAATCAGAGAGAAAATAGATAACGCCAAGGCTATAGTCCTTACTTGCTATAACAAGCTAAATCCCAATAAAGCAGCGGATTTTAGAATGAATATCGCTAAGAGTGGTGGCTCCTTTGAAGTTGTTAAAAAACGGATGCTTATCAAAGCAGCGGAGCAAGCTGGATTTGCAATTGATAGAAAATACCTTCAAGGTCATATTGGGGTCGTTTTTGCGGATGTAGATCCGGTTCAAACAACCAAAGTTGTCTATACATTCCGTAAGGAAAATCAAGAGGTAATGGAAGTTATTGGAGGACGTTTTGAAGGGAAGCTCTGTTCATCTACAGATGTTGAGCTAATTTCAAAACTTCCAAACCAAGACGAAATGAGAGCACAGCTCCTTGGACTCTTTGAAGCTCCAATGAGCGAAACGTTAGCTGTTGTCGAAGCGATTCTTTGCAGCGTAATTCACTGTTTAGAAAACAAAGCAAAAGAAATTGAATCTTCGGACAATCCATAAATTTGAATAGATGTAATTAAAGAGGTTTATCGTGAGTACTCAGGAACAAACAATTGAGAAATTAGTAGAAGCATTAAGCACACTTAGCGTTCTAGATATGTCTAAGCTTAAAACTGCTTTGGAAGATAAATGGGGTGTTAAAGCCGCCGCAGCACCTGTTATGATGGCAGCTCCTGCAGCTGCAGCTGCAGCAGTAGTAGAATCTACAGAGTTTAAAGTAACTTTGGAAGAGACTACAGCTGAGAAGAAAATTGGAGTTATTAAAGTAGTTCGTGAAATTACAGGTCTGGGACTTAAAGAAGCAAAAGATGTAGTTGATGGGGCACCTAAAGTTTTGAAAGAAACAGCTCCAAAAGCAGAAGCAGAGGAAATTGCTAAAAAAGTCACAGCTGCTGGTGGTAAAGTGACACTCAAAGGTCTCTAAAAGATACTTTTTGAATGTTTTTAAGAGCAGAAGTAGTCCATGACTGATTTCTGCTCTTTGCTTTGAGTAGATTTTTCCACTGGAGCTTTTTTTATAAATGCGAGATTCTCTTCAGATCTATTTTTTATCGATAAAAGATATTGATAACTAGTGAAGATGAATCCCATTTTTATTATCTTTAATCAGTACTTTAGGAGCTGTTTCGATGCTTAAAAAGCCGCCTCATCGGGTGAGTTTTCGTGAAAAAGAAGAAATCATAGATCTTCCGAACCTCATTGAAATCCAGATCAAGTCCTATCTTCAATTTCTGCAAGCTGAAAAGCTTCCACATGAAAGAGAAAGTATCGGACTGCAAGAAGTATTCAACGAAATTTTTCCGATCAAGTCTTATGACGAAAAAACAATCATTGAGTTTTTATCCTATAGCTTAGGAGTGCCTAAGTATAGTCCAGAAGAATGTATTCGTAGAGGAATTACGCACAACGTTATTCTAAAAGTTAAATTCCGTCTCACGGATGAAACCGGTATCAAAGAAGAAGAAGTCTATATGGGGACCATTCCCGTTATGACAGAAAAAGGTACCTTTGTCATTAATGGTGCTGAGCGCGTGATCGTATCCCAACTCCATAGATCGCCAGGTATTGCATTCGAACAAGAGCGCCACCCTAAAGGTGTGATGATTTATTCTTTCCGCATTATTCCTTATAGAGGAAGTTGGTTGGAAGGTGCTTTTGATATGAATGATTTGATCTATATTTATATTGATAGAAAAAAACGTCGTCGTAAAATTCTAGCTACTTCGTTCATTCGTACCCTCGGTTATTCTAGCGATGCAGACATTATTGAAGAGTTTTTTAGCACAATTAAAGTGAAAATTAAATCAGATAAAGACTTCACGAAATTGGTAGGAAAGATTCTTGCTGAAGATGTTCTTGAAGAAGGTTCAGGGGTTGTATTTGGTAAGGCTTCTGAGAAACTGACAACAGCAATGCTGAAACGTATGCTAGATGCCGGTGTTCAGGCTGTGAGAATTGCGGAAGATGCGGATGAAACAAGCCCGATTATTAAGATGCTTGCAAAAGACCCAACAGATTCATATGAGTCTGCTCTTAAAGATTTTTACAGAAAGATTCGTCCGGGAGAACCGGCTACGCTTTCAAATGCACGTTCAGCGATTATGAGGCTGTTTTTTGATCCGAAGCGTTATAATCTAGGTAAGGTCGGTCGCTATAAACTGAATACTAAATTTGGTCAAAAGACCTCAGATGCCGATCTTCATAATGTAACTTTGCAGAAAGAAGATGTCATCGGTGCTCTTAAATATCTAATACGTCTGAAAAAAGGGGAAGAAACTGCCTTTGTGGATGATATCGATCATTTGGGTAACCGTCGGGTACGCTCTGTGGGTGAACTGATTCAGAATCAGTGCAGAATTGGATTGGCTCGTATGGAGAAAATTATTAAAGAGCGTATGAATCTTTTTGATTTTTCTTCAGATACATTAACTCCTGGAAAGATCGTATCAGCTAAAGGTTTGGCTGGTGTGTTAAAAGATTTTTTTGGCAGATCACAGCTTTCACAGTTTATGGATCAAACCAACCCTATAGCCGAATTAACGCATAAACGTCGTCTTTCTTCTCTTGGACCAGGTGGTCTAAATAGGGAAAGGGCAGGATTTGAAGTCCGTGACGTGCATCCTAGTCACTATGGAAGAATTTGTCCGATTGAAACACCAGAAGGCCCGAATATTGGTTTAATTACATCACTTTCAGCTTTCGCTAAGATCAATGAGTTTGGTTTTATTGAAACCCCTTATAGAATCGTTCGTGAAGGTGTTGTTACAGACGAAATTGAGTATATGACAGCGGATCAAGAAGAACACTATGTCATAGCCCAGGCTTCGGCTATTCTGAATGAATTCAATATGTTTGAAGAGCCTCTGTGTTGGGCGAGGTATCGTGGTGATTCGATGAAAATCGAAACCAATAAAGTAACCCATATGGATGTATCTTCTAAACAGCTGGTATCGATTGTTACTGGTTTGATTCCGTTCTTAGAACACGATGACGCTAACCGTGCTCTGATGGGATCTAACATGCAAAGGCAAGCAGTTCCTTTGTTAAAAACCGATGCCCCTATAGTTGGAACAGGCTTAGAGCTTCGATCAGCTAGAGACTCCGGTGCTGTTGTGGTAGCGGAAGAAGACGGTGTAGTTGAGTATGTTGATGGATACAAGATTGTCATTGCATCCAAAGCCAATCTATCCCATAAAAAAACCTATGTCCTGAAAAAGTTCATGCGATCCAATGGTGGTACTTGTGTTAATCAGACTCCCCTTTGTGAAACTGGGGATCAGATTGTGGCTGGCGATATTATTGCTGATGGACCTTCTACAGATAAAGGGGAAATTGCTCTTGGTAAAAATGCTCTAGCGGCCTTTATGCCTTGGTGTGGTTATAACTATGAGGATGCGATTATCATTTCTGAGAAATTACTCAGAGAAGATTATTACACCTCCATTTATCTAGAAGAATTTGAGCTTACAGCCCGTGATACGAAGTTGGGTAAAGAAGAAATCACAAAAGATATTCCAAATGTTTCTGAGGAAGCTCTTGCAAATCTTGGTGATGACGGGATTATCCGTATTGGAGCTGAAGTTAAGCCAGGTGATATTTTAGTCGGTAAAATTACCCCTAAATCAGAAACTGAGCTAGCACCAGAAGAAAGGCTTTTACGCGCGATTTTTGGTGAAAAAGCAGCTGATGTCAAAGATGCATCTCTGACTGTTCCCCCGGGAACTGCAGGAATTGTTATGGACGTTAAAGTGTTTAGTCGTAGAGATCGTCTATCCAAAACAGATGATGAGTTGGTAGAAGAAGCTACACGTATCAAAGATATTCACTCTGACTACAAAACCAAAGAGGCTGAACTGGTTATCGAATTCCATGAAAAGCTCGGAGCTTTGCTTATGAATGAGCAGGCCCCAGGACCTATCATGCATAGAAAAACCGGTGATGTCATTATCCGAGAGGGTGAGGTGATTTCTCAAGAAATGGTGGAAACTTTAGAAAGTGAAAATGTAGAAGATCTGATTATGTCCGATCATGACATTTATACAACTCTGAAACAGATTTTGAGAGAATTTGATGTAGCGCTCCAAACTCTACAGACACATCATAAAACAGAAATTGAATTCATGCGCAAAGGGGACTCTGAACTGGATCCTGGCATCATCAGGCAGGTTAAAGTCTATGTAGCTTCTAAGCGTAAGCTTCAAGTTGGGGATAAGATGGCAGGTCGACACGGAAATAAAGGTGTCGTATCAAAAATCGTGCCAGAAGCCGATATGCCTTACCTAAAAGATGGGCAAACGATCGAGATCATTCTAAACCCACTAGGGGTTCCTTCTCGTATGAATATGGGACAGTTACTTGAAACGCACCTAGGATTTGCTGCAAGAAAAGTAGGGATCTATGTAAAGAGCCCTGTTTTTGAAGGCTTCCCAGAGTCCCGGATCTGGTCTATGATGAAGGAGGTAGGGCTTCCTGAAGATGGTAAAATGTATTTATATGATGGTCGTACGGGTGAGAGATTTGATAGCCGTGTCGTTGTAGGGTATATTTATATGCTGAAACTGAGTCACCTTGTTGCAGATAAGATTCACGCGCGTTCTATCGGTCCTTATTCTCTTGTTACGCAGCAACCTCTTGGCGGCAAAGCTCAGATGGGTGGTCAGCGATTTGGAGAGATGGAAGTGTGGGCGTTGGAAGCTTATGGAGCAGCTCATCTTTTACAAGAAATGCTGACTGTGAAGTCTGATGACGTCGCAGGAAGAACGAGAATTTACGAATCTATCGTAAAAGGTGAAAACATACTGAATGCTGGCACGCCTGAATCTTTTAACGTTTTAGTGAAAGAGATGCAAGGTCTGTGCTTAGATGTACGCGCTGAAAGCGCTCAAGAAGTTTAATATCGGGAGACGTTCATGACAGAAGAAGAGTTCCGTGGTTCCCATTTTGATAAATTGACCATTAAAGTTGCATCCGACGATGTAATACGCAACAATTGGTCACGTGGAGAAATCAAAAAGCCGGAAACGATTAACTATCGTACATTCAAGCCAGAAAAAGGGGGTCTTTTCTGTGAAAAGATCTTTGGTCCTACAAGGGATTGGGAGTGTGCATGTGGAAAGTATAAGAAGATTAAACACAAAGGGATTGTTTGCGATCGCTGTGGTGTTGAGGTTACACTATCCAAAGTTCGTCGTGAAAGAATGGCTCATATCGAGCTTGCAGTACCAGTTGTTCACATCTGGTTCTTTAAGACTATGCCATCTAGAATTGGTAACATCTTAGGGATGACCACTAATGACTTAGAGCGTGTGATCTATTACGAAGATTTCGTAGTGACTGATGCAGGGCGTACGACTCTAGAGAGAAAGCAACTGTTAAACGATACAGAGTTAAGAGAAGCTCAAGAAAAATGGGGTTCTGATGCATTTGTCTCTAAAATGGGCGCAGAAGCAGTGAGATCTCTCCTTGAAAAAGAAGATCTCGAGATTATCGTTACGGATTTAAAAGACAAGCTAAGAAAAACTAAGTCTATGCAGGCTCGAATGAAACTTGCAAAACGTCTGAAAATCGTAGAAGGATTTATGTCTTCTCCGAATCGACCTGACTGGATGGTAATTGGTGCTGTGCCTGTAATTCCTCCCGATTTACGACCGCTTGTTCCTCTAGATGGAGGTCGATTTGCCACTTCTGATCTTAACGACTTATATAGAAGAGTAATCAACCGTAACAATCGATTAAAGTCGATTTTAAAGCTGAAAACACCTGATGTGATCATACGCAATGAAAAGCGGATGTTGCAAGAGGCTGTCGATGCTTTATTCGATAACGGTCGTCATGGCCATCCTGTCATGGGTGCGGGCAATAGACCTTTAAAAGCTCTCTCTGAGATGCTTAAAGGAAAACAAGGTCGTTTTAGGCAAAACCTTCTTGGTAAACGTGTAGACTATTCTGGTCGTTCGGTTATTATCGTAGGACCTGAGTTAAAGTTTAATCAGTGCGGCCTTCCAAAACAAATGGCCTTAGAATTATTTGAGCCCTTTATTGTAAAACGTTTAAAAGATCTAGGACACGTATATACTATTCGTTCTGCTAAAAAGCTAATCCAAAAGCAATCAGCAGAAGTTTGGGATGTACTCGAAGAGATTATTAAGGGTCACCCTGTTTTATTAAACCGTGCTCCTACGTTGCACCGTCTTGGTATTCAAGCTTTTGAACCTGTTTTAATCGAAGGTCAGGCGATCCGTATTCACCCTCTAGTAACTACAGCATTTAATGCTGACTTTGATGGTGACCAGATGGCCGTGCACATTCCGTTATCTATCGAAGCTCAGATCGAAGCAAAGCTGCTTATGATGGCCCCAGATAATATTTTCTTGCCTTCTTCAGGTAAACCAGCGGCTGTCCCTTCTCAGGATATGATTTTAGGCCTGTATTTCTTAATGCTAGATCCTCTCTATCATCCAGAAGAGTATGGTCTGAAGGTGAAAATGTTCCGAGATCAGGATGAGGTTCTAATGGCTCTTTATGCCGCCGAAAGTTGGAACTGGCATGAGAAAGAAGAAATAGAGGGTAGAAGAGACTTTTTAGGACGAGGTATCCGTCTTCATGAAAAAATTAAAGTGCAATTGGAAGATGGTATCATAGAAACGACCCCTGGTAGAGTGCTTTTTAATACTATTGTTCCAAAAGAACTTGGATTCCAAAACTATTCGCTCCGCAAGAAGAAGATGAGTGAATTGGTATTGCAAACCTATAAAAAAGTAGGGCTCGAGGCGACAGTGCGTTTCTTAGATAATTTAAAAAATCTAGGATTTGCTGAGGCGACAAAAGCGGCTTTATCTATGGGTGTTTGTGATGTCTGTATTCCAAGTAATAAGGGTAAAGTCATTGAAGATGCTCAAGTTCGTATTGAAGTCGTAAAAAAACAATATGAAAATGGTATTATTACTGATGGGGAAAGACACTCTAAAATCATCAGTATTTGGACTGAGGTTTCAGATGTTCTTTCAGAAGAACTCTTCAAGCTTATAGCCGAAGTAAAAAATCATGAGTCTAATCCTTTATATCTCATGATGGATTCCGGTGCACGTGGTAATAAAACTCAGGTTAAACAGCTTGGCGCACTTCGCGGTCTTATGGCTAAACCATCAGGCGAAATTATTGAATCTCCGATTACAGCGAATTTCCGTGAGGGATTAAGTGTTCTTGAATACTTTATTTCTTCACACGGTGCTCGTAAAGGTCTTGCAGATACAGCCCTTAAAACAGCAGACTCTGGTTACTTAACCCGCCGTCTTGTTGATGTGGCACAAGATCTTATCGTTACGGAAGACGATTGTGGTACACTGAATGGCATCGAAATTGCAGCGATTAAACAGGGACAGGAAGAATTGCTCCCTTTAAAAGATCGTTTGTTTGGTCGAGCTGTTTGTGAATATATCGTACAGCCAGGTGATAGTAAAAAGATCTTGGCTCGACCAGGAGATATTCTTACAGTTCATCAATCCGAAGCTATCGATGATGCTGGTATTGAAATAGTCAGATTACGTTCCCCTCTGACTTGCGAATCTAAGCGTGGTATTTGTTCGAAATGTTACGGTCTGAATTTGGCAAATGGGGGCATTGTAGGTCTCGGAGAAGCGGTAGGTATTATTGCGGCGCAATCAATTGGTGAGCCGGGTACTCAGCTTACTATGCGTACGTTCCACTTAGGTGGTATCGCATCTGCAAGTGTTAGTCCAGAGCTTGTTGCTGAGCACGATGGTATTTTAGTATACCAAGATGTTCGAACTGTACAAAATGAAGAAGGAATTTGGCTTGCACTCAATAAGAATGGATCTCTTCATATTGTTAGAGACGAAGGTAGAGCTCTTGATGAATACAAAAAGCTTGTATCCACCAAATCGCTTGAACCACTGCAAACCTATAATATTGAGCTTGGAACGCGTATTCACCTCAAAGATGGTGCTGCGGTTAAAGTCAAAGCGAAAATCGGCCATTGGGAGCAACATAACATACCTATTATTTGTGAAAGACCTGGCCATGTAAAATATGAAGATCTAGTGGAAGGGATCTCGACTCAGCGCAATATCAACAAACAAACAGGTCAAGCTGAGCTTGTTGTTAAACAGCACCGTGGAGAACTTCACCCACAAATTGTTATTTATGCCGATCAAGAATTCAAAGAACTGATTGGTACATATGCCATCCCATCAGGAGCGTTTATCTCTGTTCATGAAGGGCAGCTCGTATCAGCAGGTATGCTACTTGCTCGTCTTCCAAGAGGAGCGATTAAAACTAAGGACATTACTGGGGGTCTACCTCGAGTGGCTGAGCTTTTCGAAGCTCGACGTCCAAAGGATGCTGCAGAAATTGCTAAAATCGATGGTGTTGTGGACTTCCGTGGTGTGCAAAAGAATAAGCGTATCGTTGTTGTAAAAGATGAAGACTCTGGAATGGAAGAAGAGCATCTGATTCCTTTGAGTAAGCACTTGATCATTCAAAGAGGTGATCATGTTGTTAAAGGGCAACAATTAACGGACGGTCTTGTAGTTCCCCAAGAGATCTTAGATATCTGTGGAGTGAGAGAGCTTCAGAAGTATTTAGTGAATCAGGTACAAGAAGTATACCGCCTCCAAGGGGTGGATATTAATGATAAGCATATTGAGATTATCGTTCGCCAGATGCTTCAAAAAGTTCGTGTTACCGATCCAGGTGATACCACTTTTCTGTATGGTGAAGATATCGATAAGAAACGCTTCCATAATATGAATAGAAAAGTGCGTGATGAAGGTGGACGACCTGCTCAGGCAGCTCCAGTGCTTCTTGGTATTACAAAAGCGTCCCTGGGAACAGAGTCTTTTGTTTCAGCGGCCTCATTCCAAGAAACCACACGAGTGCTTACAGATGCTGCATGTGAAGGTAAGACCGATTATTTACTCGACTTTAAGTCGAACTTAATAATGGGTCATATGATTCCAGGTGGTACTGGATTTGGTGATTTCCATAATCGTGTAGCTAAATCTATAGATAAAGAAGGTGAAGACGAGCTTCTTTTTACCTTTGAGTAAATGAGTGCGGATATATGCTATATCAAAAACGCTTAGGAAAAGATATTTCCTAAGCGTTTTTTTTGCATAGGGTCTGGTCATTTGCTGTATTGTTATACTCTTATTGAAAAGGAATTTATTTATGGACCAGCACTCTCCTGTTCTTACTGTAAAAAATCTGCGCAAAGTATTTAAAGGTCATACACCCTTTTTAGCCGTGAATGACATCTCTTTTGAGCTTAAAAAGGGGGAGATTTTAGGGTTGTTAGGTGCAAATGGAGCTGGAAAAACAACCACGATTCAGATGCTTTTAAGCACCCTTAAGCCTACATCAGGTTCTATTTTTTATTTTGGAAAAGACTTTAGTAAATACAGAAGTGATATTTTAAGCGAGGTGGCTTTTGCAAGTACGTACATTAGCTTGCCATGGACCCTTACAATCGAACAAAATCTTAATGTATTTGGGCGGCTTTATGGTCTTGAAGATAAAGAACTACAAAAACGTCGCGATGAATTACTCGATCGGTTCGGGATTTTAGATAAGCTCTACACCAGGGTCTCTTCTCTTTCAGCCGGGCAAATTACAAGGCTTATGCTTGCCAAAGCCTTTATGATGAAGCCTAAGATCGCTCTATTAGATGAGCCGACGGCTTCTTTAGATCCTGATATTGCTAAAGATATCATTAAGTTTGTCCTCGAACAACAAGAGAAAGAAGGGGTTTCTATTTTATTTACCTCTCATAACATGATGGAGGTGGCTGAAGTCTGTGATCGGATCCTGTTTTTACAAAATGGATCTATTATAGCCGATGATACTCCAGAAAGCTTAGCAAAGAGTGCAGCGACTTCTAAAGTAGAGCTGGTGATCTCTGAAAATATGAATCATGCTTTAGAAATCGTCCAACGTCTTAATCTCCATTTCTCTCTAGCACATAGAACTCTTAGTTTAGATCTTGATGAGGCTCACATTGCCCATGTTTTACATGCTTTTGCAAGTGCGGGTATTTTTTATTCAGGGATACAGATCCACCAGCCTACATTAGAAGATTTTTTTATGAAGATGGTTAAAGAAAATCGGAAAGGGGGTAAAGCATGAAATTTTTTAGGATTAAAGCCGTATATAAAAGGTATTTATATAATGTTTTTCGTTTAGAGCAAATTACGGAGCTATTTTTTTGGCCTATTCTAGATATTTTTTTGTGGGGTATTACGATGGTATGGATCCAACATTTGGGATCCACAGTCTCTCTTGCTTTGCCGATTCTAACGGCCCTGGTCTTTTGGCAGATTGTTTGGAGAAGTAACTATGAAGTCTCGGTAAACATTTTACAAGAGCTATGGGCAAGAAATTTGGTAAACCTTTTTTCTACCCCTTTAAAAACAACCGAATGGATTACCTCTTTGATGCTTGTCGGTGCTACAAAAAATATCTTCACCATCGTGTTTGGAGGAAGTATGGTAGCCCTATTTTATTCGTTAAATATCTTTAGCCTTGGCTGGTCTTTTCTTCCTTATGCAATTGCTTTAGTGATTTCGGGCTGGTGGTGTGGTTTTCTAAGCTCCGCGATGATTATCTACTTTGGTCAGCGTATGCAAGTACTTGCTTGGGTTGCTGGATACGTTTTCTCCCCTTTAAGCGCTGTATTTTACCCTCTGAGCGCCTTGCCCAGTTGGGCAGTACCTGTTGCAGAGGCGATTCCTATGACGCACATCTTTGAGGGAATGCGTAAGTGTTATGATACTGGAGTCTTTAGTTGGTATGAGTTTGGAATAGGAATGGGGCTGAATATTCTCTATTTTTTTGCATGTTTGCTTTTACTGCTGTTCATGTTTGAAAAAAGTCGTGAAAAGGGTTTAGCTCGATTAGAATAACCTGCTAGGTATTTCAAAGATGCTGATGCTTTCCTCTGGTTTTACACGCTTGCTCGGATTGATCCAGAAGCCTCTGGCTCTTTTGCCCATTTGGCAACTTGCTTAGCGATCATGGGATCAAATAGTAGGCCTGTATGACCTACATGGTTGACATGCAACTCACGATCTGGATGATCTCCTCGTAATGCAGAGCTTGGAGGTACCACGATATCCAGTTCTGAACCAATATGATAGAATTGTGTCCTTATGGCTTGTTTAATGCGTGATTCTAAGTCCGTTAAAAATACAGATCCTGGCTTCATCTCGCTTGCATCCGTTCCCGGGCCAAAGTGCGCTAAATACGTCCCCTTTAATGGAGATCCAATGGTAATCACTTTGGTAATCATCGATTTATTATTTTGGGATAAAGCGGTCGCATAATAAGCCCCCACAAGGCCTCCTTTGGAATGTCCAATAATGATCAGCTTCGTGCAGCCTGTTTCTTGTTCAATCTGTGCTACTTGTTTTTGTACAGCCTCCGCATTGGATTCAATACTCGTAAAACTCCTCACATTCATTGTGTAAATAGGGCCTAAATTCGCTTTAATGAGACTTTGGTTTTGATATGCCCAGCTCGATCCAAAGCTGGCATATCCATTGAGCATGAGGATGGGGGTGCCATCGCTTCCGCCAGAGCTACGGAGATGGGAATGGAAGCCTGTGAAGGGTAGTAGTAGGCTGCACGCCACCAGAGCATGTATTTCCATAGCAATAGCATATAATAACGGTAGGAAGCTTGCTCCCTGCTTATCTGAGTCGAGATGCATTATTTTCGGCTTGTGCGCTAGAGGATCCTTTAGCTCAATAGATGTTGTGGGGTTTTTCGTGGAATTTAATGAAAAGATCATAAATGCCGCTACCCCTTTATTGAATTTAAAAAACACTTGTACGTTACTATTAATAGTATAACATAGATCGTTATTTTTAATTTATTAGATTATTTAGTTTTTATTGCATAATTAAATTTATTATAAAAATATTAATTTTCTTTAGATGATTGGGGTGGCCCAGCGATAGGAGGGATTGTTAAAAAAGCTAAGGAAGTCTAGAAAAACCTAGAAACTTAGCGTAAAGAGTAGAGAGTGTCTTAAAAAATCTCAACTCACTCGCTTATTGAAGGTTATGTGATATATATATTGGTTCATAAGGATTAGTGGAATGGAAGAAAATAGGTTTTCGCCCCTAAGTCTCAGGGAACATTCTCATTTTACATTTAAGAGCCAAGTGTGATGAGCATCACAGGCAGATGCATCGAAGGTTTGTTAGGAAATAACAGAGTCACTGGAGAAATTCGTTGTGACATCCTTTCCTTCCCTAAAGGAAGGGGGTTCCTATGGTCTTCAGATTCACCTTAGAATCAAAGGCTAGTTGGATCTCTACTTCCTCTAGCCCCGATAGAGATAAGGAATTATAATCTTAGTGTAATCGTCTTTTCTAGTTTAGAAGCATCTTTTGCAAAATTACGTATGCCTTCGTATAGTTTTTCTGTGGCCATTGCGTCTTTGCATAGCATCCAACGGAATTTCTTTTCATCAAGCTCGATTTTCTCGATAGGCAGCGATTTGGCTGTTTGGAGATCCAGTTTTTTAGGTACAGGACCCGCTGCATTCTGTAATTCAGCAAGTAATTTAGGAGCGATCGTCAATAGATCACATCCTGCCAGCTCTAAAATTTCATCGGTATTTCTAAAGCTTGCTCCCATAATCTGTGTCTTGATGTCGTACTTTTTATAGTAGTTATAGATTTGTGTAACGGATACGACCCCAGGATCTTGAGTGGGTGGGTAGCTTTCTTTTCCTTCGGCTTTTTTATACCAATCTAAGATTCTACCTACAAAAGGAGAGATTAGTGTTGCTTTTGCCTGTGCGCAGCCAATTGCTTGTGCCATCCCAAACAATAATGTCATATTACAGTGAATACCCTCTTTTTCAAGACGCTCTGCGGTGACAATTCCTTCCCATGTAGATGCTAGTTTAATAAGGATTCGGTCTTTGCCAATACCTGCAGATTTATACAGTTCGATGAACCGTTTAGCTCGTTTGTAGCTACCGTCACTATCAAAAGCAAGGGTCGCATCCACTTCCGTAGAGACTCTTCCGGGTACAATTTTTAAGATTTCAAGGCCAAAATTTACGAAAATTTTGTCCATAATCAGGTTTTTCTCTTCTTCTTTGGTAAGACTCTGCTGCTTGCCATACTGGATCGCTTCATCAATCAAATGTTGGTATTCAGGTAATGATGCCGCAGCAAGAATGAGAGAGGGATTCGTTGTGGCATCAGTAGGATGAAATTTCTTAAGTTCTTGAAATTCTCCGGTATCAGCAACAATCGTCGTCAGTTTTTGAAGTTGTTCTAATTTATTCATAGTCAGTATCCTTGTTTCCATTAAAAATCTATATTTAGCATGAAGGCTTGTTATTAGAAAGAATGAAAATCTCTCTTTTATTGAAGAGGGTTTTTGATCTTAAAGTTAAAGCGTCCTGGTTGTTGTAGTAATGGGTATTTTTTCTGAAAAGAAATAGGAGTGACTGTTGTTGAGTACCCAGATGTAGATACTACAATCGTTTTATTGTCTAACAGGGCTCGTATTAGATAGTCTTTGGCCTCTTCAGAAAGTAAGACCCTTTGTCCTCCTTGATGGCGCATTCCTATGAATGTTTTTATTCGCCCATCTTCTGCAAAAGAGATGCATGCCCGTTGCGGGTCTTTTTCGTAGGGGCGTATTGGATGGGAATGAACAGATAAGTATAGGTGAGAAGAATCTTCTAGCGATAAAAATTCGATGTCAATTCCATTTACAGTATCAGGGTTGTAGTAGCAGAGTTTGCATGAACTAAATTCTGTAGTGCCTGTTTGGATCGATGAAATACTCCATGGATCGGATTTAGAGCATCCCCACAGTAGGGCTGATACACACACAGCCCTCATAAACAGCTCTTTTCTCATTAGGATTTATGATGATGGTGGCCATTATTATTCGAAACTATGCAAAGTGCAACAACTGCTACAACGACTGCTGTTACAGCGAGTGCAATATTGATCCACATTTGTTTGCGAGCCTTATTTTTACTCTGGTTATTTTGTTCTCTGACATCTGTTCCTTCTGGTTCTGCGTAGTCATCATCTAACGTTTCATCTTCTACGGAAGATGCAAGGGATTCTATAGATGTGACAATGGGGTCAGAGTTACTTTCTACTAATTCCTGTTGAACCTCTTCGCTAATATCAGCTTTACCCTGAACAGAAGTGATCGCGAAGGCGACTAAGGTTAAATAAGAAATGAAACGTTTATTCACGATGTTCTCCTTTTTATGAAAGGATAATAGCCAGGGCTTGGTAATTTTGTCTATCCGTCTTTTAATTCTATGAATGCCTTCATCTGTTCTTGTAGAAGTTTAAGGAGTTGTACATGCCAATAGCTGCCCATCTCTTTGTAGTCATCTTGTAAATTCTGTTGCAGCGTATGCCAGAGTGCATTCAATTCTAAGGAGTCTGCATTCTTGTTGTTTAGCTGTTTGAAAGTTTGTTTGAATGCCTCTAGATTATCATAGAGCTTTTGTTTTTTTTCTTTTTGATTAATTAACAAGGTTAAGTCATCTGTTAAGACTAGAGATCTAAACGCCTCTTTAAAGGTAGGGTAAAAAGTGGCGAATTCTTCTTTTGCTGCGGAGGCTGTTAAGATGTAGGCTGTTTTTTTGGAGATCAGGATCAGTTGGAGTATTCTAACCGGGCCCCAATTACAAGTCGTATCAATTGAGGTAAGCATTCCTTTCCCCGCTTTCGTAGAGATTGTTCCAAGCTCGCGCCATCTATTTTTTATGTCTAATTCATACAGGGCTTTGGCTTCTCGAAGGTACTCCTTTTGGGATAGATCTGTTTTTTCTATGGCAAGATTCATGGAGGGTAAAAAGCCAGTGGTTGATCTATCTACATAAGCTACCAAGACTGAAGGTGATAAAGCAGCACTATCTACCAGAACCCATTGATTCGGTGGCATGAAAATCGGATAGATGGGCTTCGAAGAGCTTTGTGAAATCTCTGAACTTCCTAGATTCATGGCATATCCAATAAGGGGGAATTGGAAGTACATACAGAAAAAAGTCAGTTGCAAGATCCACTTAGTGATTGTGGGCATTACATCCTGAACTATCTGATTCATGAGCACTCGTGCTTTGGTGTAGTACAGAGGCCAGAATACCAATACCTGCAGCAAGGCCTACCCCCCATCCTAGCATGGATAAGCTCAGGGAGGTGAAGGCTCCGTCTTGCGAGCCAGCGCCTGGCCGGTAGAGTTCTTCGGTTTGTTCAGGCAGTATTTGTATGTCTTCTTCTGATCGAAGGCTTGGTTGTGTAAGTAATATTGTCATGCAGAGTGTAGATATGATCAGCTTGTGCATAAGTAGTTTCCAGTGGTTAGTGAAATTTTTAATCGTATTTCAATTTATGGCATATATAGGTAGTTTCCGGCAATTTTCTTTTGCGAGGTAAGATGAGCGCATCAACTATCAACCAGGCTGTTATGGGGGAAGTTTCCTCTGTGATTGTTAAAGAAATGTGGTTTTATTAGTTCAAGTACATTGTATAGTTTTTCAGGTAGGCTACGGGGCTATTGTCTTATTAAGGATTCGAGGAGGATTTGCCTGTGGGAAGTTCATGATCAGTAGGGATGAGCATTTCAGAATCGTTATTTGTGCGTCCTTAAGATCAAATGAACTTTCTTAGGTCTGATCGGGGGATGTAGTTTTCGGTTGTAAATACAGTCTGCAGTCCAGTATATAAAGCTTATGGGCTGTATTCTAGGCCGTGGTTTGTAGTTTTTTGTAGATGTCAATATTTTGTTTGGTTGTGTTTTTCCCATCTTCTGGGTAAAAAATGGATTGAAAAATAACCGTGTATGCTAAATAACTATTCGTAAAATAAATAGATTGGGTGTTTCATGAAGGGTTTAGAGTCTGGTAAAGATAAAGTCAAAAAGATCTGTGAGGTTCTCAAGAAAGAGACTATTGAGCCCGCTCAGAAAGAAGCTGAGGAGATTGTTCAGCAAGCCGAGTCTAAGGCTATTGCAATTATTGCTAATGCACATGCAAAAGCTGCTCTTATAGAATTAGAAGCGTGTAAGGCAATTGAAAAAGAAAGGAATGTATTTCAATCCTCTTTAAATCAGGCTGCTAAGCAAACACTAGAGTATTTAAAGCAGGAAATTGAAAACAATCTCTTTCATAAAGAGCTCGCTGCTGTGATTTTAAAAAAGACCCAAGAACCACAAGTGCTTGCAGATCTAGTTAGGGCTCTGGTTACAGCGATCGAAAAGCAAGGGGTTGAAGCAGATCTTAGCGCTTTTATTGCATCCTCCGTTTCTCCTAGTTCTGTGAATAGCTTGCTCGCTCATAATGTGCTTGAACGGTTAAAGGATCAGGTCGTTCTGATCGGTTCTATGCAGGGAGGAGTGGCGATTAAATTGCATAAAGATAATATAACTTTAGATATGACTGATGTGGCATTAAAAGAACTAGTAGCTCGATATATACGTAAAGATTTTCGTGCAATCATTTTTGCAACCAACTGAACATAATGAAACTTTGTAGCTTTAATACATGTCTAACTATTACTATTTAGCGTCTTCATGGCCGCCACTTGATTTTCCGAGTTCTCCGGATATTAGCTTTTCAAGCATTAGCGAATCGCTGCATCTAAATCTTTCCGCTAATGATTCCAAGCAAATCGGAGCTCTCCGTCTTTTTGTTGATATTAGTAATATACGGCCCTTATTAATAGAGGAAAAAATAGACTCTAGAGGTAATTTTTCTGAAAAGGATTTAGATGAGGCTTTGTTGGTAAAAGATTTCCTGCCGGAGTATGTCTTTGATTTCCTGGATAAATACGATACGTTACCCGCAAAGTTGCAACATTTTTCAGAGCTATTTACGCAGTTTTTTACACATGAGCTTGAGAAACATAAGGGTTTTTTAAAAAGATACTTTTCTTTTGAGCGCGAATGGAGGCTTGTGATTTTAGCTCTAAGAGCAAAAGCTGCAAAGCGTGATATCATAAAAGAACTCCAGTTTGAGGACTTTTCCGATCCATTAGTCGCTCAGATTTTAGCTCAAAAAGATGCGGAAAGCTATGAACCACCTCTTGAATATCAAGAGCTTAAAGAGCAGTTTCTCTTGTGTGGTCCAGATCCATGGCAACAGCATAAAATGTTATGTGGTTATAGATTCATGAAAATTCAAGAGATGGTCAATGGGGGGCAGTTCTCTATAGATGCTATACTTGCTTACCTTGCTCAATTGATGATTATTGAGTATTGGAATGAGCTTGATAAGCAAAGAGGTATGGTCATCTTAGATACATTTACATCAACTTAGAAGCACGAAACCCAGTTAAGGTTAGGACAATGAAAGATCAGTCTAGTTATCAGGAAAAAAAGAATGCTTCAGGAAAAGTCTTGCGTGCTTTTGGAAATCTGCTGCAGGTAAAATTTGAAGGTAGTATCCGTCAGGGTGAACTTTGTATGGTGCACTTAAGCGCTAATGTGCATTTAAAAGGTGAGGTCATTGAAATTTTAGGTGATATTGCCAAAGTGCAAGTGTTTGAAGATACGCGCGGTGTCAGTCTTGGTACTGAAGTGTCCTTTGTCTCTCATTTGCTCGAAGCGGAGTTGGGTCCCGGATTGCTGACTTCGATTGTAGATGGTCTGCAGAATCCCCTGGAAAATGTCGCTAAGGTAACGGGTCTTTTTTTGCAAAGAGGAGTGTATCTTCAGCCGTTGGATAGAAAAATGCACTGGGATTATATTCCGACCGTTAAAATTGGCGAGCGTGTCCAGAGAGGGGATTTTCTGGGCTATACGATGGAGGGGCGATTCCATCACCAGATCATGGTTCCCTTTTCTTTGTTTACTGAGTTTACAGTAACTTGGGTGATCAAGCCTGGTTCTTATACTATTGATACTGTTGTTGCCAAGGGCGTGGATGAGAATGGACGTGAGTATCCTTTTACTATGGTTCAGAAGTGGCCTGTAAAGATGCCTTTAATGGAAGGGGAGAAAACCAAAGCAACAAAGATGATGGATATAGGCATGCGTATCTTTGACACGCAATTTCCTGTGTTAAAAGGAGGAACCTTCTGTTCTCCAGGTCCTTTTGGCGCAGGTAAGACCGTTCTTCAGCATCACCTTTCAAAGTATTCTTCGGTGAATATTGTTGTCGTTGTCGCCTGTGGTGAGCGAGCGGGTGAAGTAGTAGAGGTGTTAAGGACATTCCCGCATCTCATTGATCCTCATACGAATGAATCTTTAATGAATCGAACTGTGATTGTGTGTAATACCTCTTCGATGCCAGTAGCTGCAAGAGAGGCCTCCATCTACATGGGCGCAACTATTGCGGAATATTATAGACAGATGGGGCTTGATGTTTTATTGCTAGCGGATTCCACCTCGCGATGGGCTCAAGCTATGCGTGAGATGTCGGGGCGGCTTGAAGAAATTCCCGGTGAAGAAGCTTTTCCTGCCTATCTTGCTTCTAGGATTGCTGCATTTTATGAGAGAGCGGGAGTGATTCAGCTTCGAAATGGAGGAGTTGGTTCGATGACCATCGGAGGGACTGTATCTCCAGCTGGAGGGAACTTTGAAGAGCCGGTCACTCAAGCGACTCTTTCTGTTGTTGGTGCCTTTCACGGTCTTTCAAGGGCTCGTTCAGATGCTCGTCGGTATCCTGCGATCGATCCTTTGATTTCATGGAGTAAGTATCTTGATGCAGTCGCTGCTGATTTAGAAAAAGATGTGCCTGGTTGGGGTATGATGACGCAGAGGGCGTCAAAAATGCTGCGTGAAGGGGATGACATTGGTAAAAGAATGGAAGTTGTTGGGGAAGAGGGTGTTTCTCTGGAAGATATGATGGTTTATTTAAAAGCAGAGTTGTATGAGTTTGCTTATTTGCAGCAGAATGCTTTTGATAAAGAAGATGCCTACTGTCCTCTTGCAAGACAAACAGGCTTGTTCTCTTTAATTTACAGTATTTTTGAGACCCCTTTTAAGTTTAGCACGCATGATGAAGCCAGAAGCTTCTTTATTGAGCTGCAAAATGAGATTAAGAATATGAACTTTATGCCTTATAAATCAGATCGATATAATCAAGCAATAAGTAGTGTTGATCGGAAAATTAAAAAAGCCTCAAGACATGATCAAGAATTGCATATGAGGATGAGTAAATGAAAAAGGTATATGATCGAATTGTCGATATGCGTGGTAATCTTATCTCTGTTATTGCACGTAATGTGTGCTTAGGAGAACTTGCAACCATTCAAAAACAAGATGGTAGAGTCATTTACGCCTCTGTTCTTCGTATTGAAGGGGAGAAGGTCACTCTGCAGGCGTTTGAAAACACTAGAGGGATTTCCACGAGTGATAAAGTTAGCTTCTTGGGTCATGAAATGCAAGCGATCTGCAGTGAGGCTTTGCTTGGCCGCAGGCTAAATGGGGCAGGTGAACCTATTGATAACGGGCCTCCAATCAGGGGGGATAATATCGAGATTGGCTCTCCTTCTTTTAATCCTGTCCGTCGTGTCGTGCCAAGAGACTTAGTACGGACCAATATCCCTATGATTGATGTATTTAACTGCTTAGTAAAATCACAGAAAATACCTATATTTTCTATCGCTGGAGAGCCCTACAACGCCCTTCTTATGCGTATTGCTAATCAAACCAACGCCGATATCGTGATTATAGGGGGTATGGGGTTGAGATTTGATGATTATCAAGCCTTTATTGATAACGCAGAAAAATCGGGTTCTTTGGATAAGACGATTATGTTTATCCACAAAGCGACCGATCCAGCAGTCGAGTGTATGCTTGTGCCTGATATGGCTTTGGCTTGTGCAGAACGATTTGCTGTGCAGGATAAAAATGTCTTAGTATTACTCACTGATATGACAGCTTTTGCCGATGCGATCAAAGAAATTATGATTACCATGGATCAAATTCCTTCCAACCGGGGGTACCCGGGGTCCTTGTATTCTGATTTGGCATCGCGTTATGAAAAAGCAGTTGATATCGATGGAAGTGGTTCGATTACGATTATTTCTGTAACGACCATGCCTGGTGGCGATGTAACTCATCCTATCCCTGATAATACGGGCTATATTACCGAAGGACAGTTTTATCTGCATGGAGGAAGAATTGATCCATTTGGATCTTTATCTCGTCTTAAGCAACAAGTTATAGGCAAGGTTACAAGAGAAGATCATGGCGATGTAGCCAATACACAGATTCGTTTATATGCGGATTCTAAAAAAGCCAAAGAAAGAAAAAGCATGGGCTTTCGTCTTTCTAAATGGGATGAGAAGCTCTTGCATTATGGAACGCTATTTGAAGAACGTATGATGAATCTAGAGGTAAACTATTCTTTAGAAGAAGCTTTAGACCTTGGATGGAAAACTCTAGGCGAATGTTTTGATCGACATGAAGTAGGAATTAAGGATTCGCTGATCGAAAAATATTGGCCTCTGAGTGTGTAACCTTTTGAAAGCAGGATTATGACGCAAATTAAGTTAACAAAAACAGAGTTACGTCTCCAACAGGTTAAGCTGTCTGAGCTTCAGAAGTATTTGCCGACCCTACAGCTTAAGAAGGCTATGCTGCAGGCGGAGGTTAGCGAGTGCCAACAAGAGATCACTCAAGTGCTTAAAGAGTTTGATCAGCAGGGCGAGGTAATTGCACGGTTTAGCGCTCTTTTCTCCGATCGCTCTATCAATGATTTTTTTTCAGCCCTGGATATTACTGAAGTGCGCAAAAAGTATGAAAATATCGCAGGTGTCGATATTCCTGTCTTTGAAGGTATTACTTTTGCCCCTGCTGTTTATATGCTTTTTGATACCCCTATTTGGTATGAAAGCGCGATTAATGCAGTGAGAAAGCTTATAACAATCAGAGAAATCGAAAAGATCGCCCAAGAGAAAAAGCGCGCTTTGGAAAAAGAGCTTAGAGAAGTATCGATTAGAGTGAACTTATTCGAGAAAATTATGATTCCGAGAGCTCAAGGTAATATCAAAAAAATTAAGATATTTCTCGGTGATCAGCAGCTAGCTGCTGTTTCCCAAGCCAAAGTTGCTAAGAAGAAAATTGACTTAAGAAATTACGATGTAGAAGGTGCAAGCAGCGCATGATCATAGATGTACGAAAGTATTTAGTGTTGGGTACACAAGAAGATCTTGATCTTTTTTTTGAAAGAGCTCAGCAAAATGGATTTATTGAATTTATTTCTGCAGCTAATAAAAAAAGTGCAGAGCTCCCTATAGATGCTCATCATCTACTCCTTGCATTAAAGATTTTGCGTAAACTGCCTTTGTGTAAGAAATATGAAGGGCTCTGGGAGATCCCCTATGCCAATCACATTGCTAAAAGAATCATTGAATTGCGTGATGAAATTGAGAAATTAGAAGAAGAGAAACGTCTCACTGATGCGGAAATGCATAGGGTTGCCCCATTCGGGGACTTTTCTATGCAAGAGGTCGATTTTATCCAGCGAGAGGGGAGAAGAAGTGTACAGTTTTTTTGTATGAAGACAGATAAGAATAACACTGTTCTTTTTGCTGATGAAGTGATTTATATTGGGACAGAGTATGATTTAGACTATTTTATCTCTATTAATGCTCAGGCTCGCTCTTATCCTGGTATGATAGAAATGCGTATTGATCGGTCTGAAGCAGAATTAAACACACATTTACTTTATATTAATCAAGCTATCCATGATTTGGCAATCGAGTTGAAAAGTTATGCGGGTCATAAAGAGTTTCTCTATGAGGCTCTATTAGAACAGATGAACACTCATCAATTAACTCAAGCGAAAAAAGAGGTGTCTTCTCCTCTTCCTCTATCCTCTATCTTTTCTGTCGAAGCATGGGTGCCAAAATCCAAAGAACATCTGATTCATATCCTGCTTGAAGGGTTATCTGTACATTGTGAAAGGATAAAAAGAGAGGAGGAAGACCGGCTTCCTACCTATCTGGAAAATAAGGGGCTGAATTTAATTGGTGAAGATCTAGTGAAAATCTATGATGTTCCTGCAACCACAGATAAAGATCCGTCAGGATGGGTTTTCTGGTCTTTTGCTCTCTTTTTCGCGATGATTGTAGCAGATGGTGGCTATGGTTTGTTGTATTTGGGTTTGGCTTTATATATGAAATATAAAATCAAAAGTCTTAAAGGACAGTCCAAGCGATTTATTAAGTTAGCTATTATTTTGTCTTCTTTTGTAGTGGTATGGGGTGTGTTGACCTCTTCCTTTTTCGGCCTTCGTATTGATCGCAATAGCTTCTTAGCGAAGTTATCACCAATGCAATATATGACCGAGAGGAAAGCGCAGTATCATCTTGATCAAAAGGATGATGTCTATGATTTTTGGCTTAAAGATTTCCCTGCTTTAAAAACAGCAACCACTGGGGATCAATTTATTGCAACAGCGGTCAAAGTAAAAAACGGCATTACCACATATGAAGCTGCAGACAGTTTTACAGATAGTATCTTATTAGAGTTCTCTCTAATTATAGGTGTTATCCATTTAAGCTTATCTTTTTTGAGGTACTTTAGAAGAAACTGGGCAGGTCTTGCATGGATTGCATTTATGATGGGCGCCTATTTGTTTTTCCCTGTTAAGCTAAAAGCGATCTCTATAGTGCAATTTATGGGCTGGATAGAGTCCGGCACGGCGGGGGCATTTGGATTGCAGTTAGTCTATACGGGGATAGGTACGGCGGTTGTTTTGGCTCTGATTCAAAAGGGGCTAAAGGGGTTATCTGAGATTTTAAATGTGATTCAGGTCTTTGCGGATGTGTTATCTTATTTACGTCTTTATGCCTTAGCCTTAGCTGGGATGATTATGGCCACGACCTTTAATGATATGGGAATGGCCGTAGGGCTTTTAGGTGGATTTGTTGTGATTCTTGCAGGCCATGCGGTAAATATATTGCTAGGTGTTATGGCAGGTGTTATTCACGGTCTTCGTTTGAATTTTATCGAGTGGTACCATTTTTCATTTGATGGGGGAGGCCGCTTGTTTAAACCTCTTAAACTATTAAAATCTGAAGAAGAATAAAAAGGAGAGAAATTATGGATTATAGCATGGTAGGTCCCGCCTTGGTCTTGGGCCTTGGTTGTATAGGTAGTTCAATCGGATGTGGTATTGGCGGAATGGCATCCCACGCTGTAATGAGCAGGGTAGAAGAAAATCACGGTCAGTTTATTGGAATGTCTGCTGTGGCTTCTTCTCAGTCTATTTACGGGTTTGTATTAATGATTCTTATGAAATCCAGCATTCAATCTGGATCATTATCTCCTCTAGGGGGAATTGGTATCGGTCTTTCTGTAGGGCTGGCTCTGCTTTTTTCTTCTGTGTATCAAGGGATGTGTGCAGCCTCTGCAATACAAGCTTCTGCTAAGCAACCAGCTATTATTGGTAAATGCTTTGCAGCCCTTGGCATTGTTGAGTCATTTTCTCTGTTTGCGTTCGTTTTTGCTCTTTTATTGCTCTAGACTTAAGACTTATAGCTTATCGATCTGCTTGATTCATAAAAAAGATCTCTTTTTTCTTTTAGAAGGGAAAAAGAGATCTTTTTTCTTTTCCATTCATTGCATTGTAAAAGGCTTTTGAAAGGAAGAAATTCTCGGCCCATAACAATCTCAAAATGACACCTAAGCTGGTTACTGCCATTGAAGCTAAGCTAAGATTACAATAGAGCCCAGTACAAATGTCTGGTTGGCTTAAGAGACACAATAGTAATGAAGCTGTGAGTCATGAAAGCATTTACAAGCACGTCTGGAGGGATAAGCAACAGGGAGGTAACCTCTACAAAGAACGGAGGTATCATGGGAAGAAGTACAACAAACGGGGGAGTGGGGAATCTGGTGGGGGGTGCATTCCAGGACGTATTGATATTTCTGAACGACCTACGATTGTGGAAGAGACAAGTCGGCTTGGGGATTGGGGAAATTGATACGATTATAGGCAAGGAACATAAAGGGGCCATTGTGTCCATGTTGGAACGGCATTCAAAACTAACATTGTTAGCGCAGGTCCCTCGGAAAACAGCTCAGGAAGTAGAAGAAGCATTGACAAGCAGATTAACCGACATGAAAGATTGCGTGCTTATACTGATCGCCGACAACGGAAAAGAGTTTGCAAATCATCAAACAATAGCCTCCAAGCTGGGAGTAACTGTTTATTTTACTCGTCCCTACCATTCCTGGGAACGAGGGCTGAATGAGCATACAAACGGCCTCATTCGACAGTATCTACCTAATTGTCAACGATTAGATGCGGTAGGTGATGGGACTGTGAGGGAAATCGAGAACTTGCTTAACAACCGACCCAGAAAAGTCTTACAATTTCGCAGATCCATCTTCGAAATGGAAAAAGCGTTACTTACAAAATAAGGTTGCTAGCCATCTTTTGACTGTTCTTTATTTTAATCTTATATGGACTTGCTCTTTCAATGGGCCGATGGCTTAAAAAGGTCTATTTAAAATTTTCACTTTTTTATACACTTCGAGCTTCAAAAGTCGGCCTTCGAGGACTTTCTAGGGCCTGGATCCGCTGACCCAATTTCTGTCTTTTTTCTTTCTCTTCTACCTTCAGTTGTCGGTCTGCGTCATTCTTCCACTGGATCGTTATGGGTTTTGATGGCCTTGTGTTGACATTACTTAGCGTTTGTAAGGCTAGGTCAGTAAGGGTTGCTTCTGGGGTGGGTTGCGCATTTTGGGTGGGTATAGCTGGCTGGGGTCTTAGCATAGAAATAATAAAATTCATTATAGAACTCCAATTTTTAATCAATTAAATCACTATTATCGGAAATTAATCAACTGTATTTATTTAAAGTTTTTTGGTTATATTATATTTTTTAATATACATTATTTTATGTATGGGTTTATTTGCAGGTGTCCTGGTCAGAATCTCGACTTTGTACAATTTCATGACTTCCTCGCTGGCGCTCATCAGCCATGAGATCGGACAAGAAAATTAAAAGTTGATAGAGAGTTACCTATCGCGCATACTGTTTGGTTCTCACACACAATCAGTAGGCTTTATGGACTCTCTATCACGCAACATTCTACCTTTTTTGCTCCCTTTTTCGGTACTTGTTTCAAAACCGAGCTGGAAAAAAGCTCTGACACTTCTGCTTGGAACCCTCATTTGTACTGGCAGACGAACAGTATGTTCGGCGTTGCGCGCAATGGGCCTGTCCGATGAGGTAGGTTTTTCGAAGTTTCACCACCTATTGAATAGGGCC